>NZ_PCYU01000018.1:0-8942 GCF_002553775.1 Lactobacillus sp. UMNPBX16 | reverse complement strand
TTTGCGGAAATAAGCACCATTTCTAGAATTGCCAGTATTCCAGCCATTTCTGGCATAGGGATCATAGCCCAGAAAGGCAGTCAATTCAGCTTCTAACAAGTTATTAACAGCCTGTTGTAGCTCTTTGCGCAATAAATCATTTATTTTGTCTGGATTGAATAGAGCTTGAGCAAAATCTTTGGTAAAATCATTCATGAAGGAGTTCTTCTTTCTGTATGTGTTTTTTGTTCAAACCAATCATACGAGAAAGGAACTCCTTTTTCTAATGTTTAAAGAAATAAATTTAAGGAATCATTCATCCTTACACAAACTATTTTACAGTCTCTGGATCCAACATGTACTCTTTTCGAGTACATAATGAATATCGTTTTACATTATAAAATATATGTTATTGTTAAGTTGTAAGTAATTGTAAGCTTTTTATAGGAGGATTATATATGGTTTGGGATTTTGATAAAAATGAAAAATTGGCTTTTTCAAAAGCTGTTGTTTATGAGTTAAACTCAGTCCCTGTTGATCACCCATGGCGTGATGCAACAGGAGGTTTTGGTAGTGCTATTCCTCTTCAAAGTTGGGTAGAATTATATGATACCGATGGAAATCATGCTGGCACTTTTACTTCTCATGGCATGATTCAAAATATTTTCCCACTAATTTTAACCGGTGAAGAAAAGACCTACCAAGAATGGTATCATCTTGTATATTGGAAGTTAAGAAACTTCGGTTTTAACTCTCCTCAAATTACTGATTTAGGTCAATTTGATCTATTAATGTTGTGTATCATGGCAACTAGAAGAAACTTGCCTTTATACAAATTCTTAGGTGCAAAAAAGAATTGGGCCTCAGCCTATAAAGGTGGTGGCTCATTACTTGCCGACGATGATCTCTTAGTCAGCGATATGACAAGATACGTCAAAGAAGGTTTTAACACAATCAAATTTAAGGTAGGCAGTGATTGGGGACACAACATGGAAAGAGATATTCGCAGACTTGCCAAAGTTCGTGAAGCCGTCGGCCCAGACGTAAAAATCGCTATTGATGCTAACCAGGTTTGGAGTAAGGACGATGCTATTAAATTTGCTAAGATGGCTGAACCTTATAAAATTGAATGGTTTGAAGAACCAATTAATTCACAACATATGGATGAAATCCAAGAGGTCGTTGATAATTGTTCTATGCCAATTTGTTTTGGTGAATCAATGCGTAACTATTATGCTCAAGTTGGATATGCTGAGCATGGTGTTCAAATTCTTGATCCATATATTGGGAGAACCCCAAGTATGTGGCAAAACTACAAGACCTCATTATATTGTAAGAAACATGGCTTACGCTTTGTTTCAGGTGGTATGACTTGGGTTAACGCAAGCTTAGGAGCATGTTACGATGAAGATCAAATGCTTGAATTTCACGAGCCAATGGTTGGTCCAATGGGCAAACTTTTAAAGATTAAATGTGAGGTTAAGAATGGGCGCTTCTACTTACCTGATATCCCTGGTCAACCATTCCGTGTAGATTGGGACGTTATTAAAGAACGTAATCTTTTGAAGAGCATCACCTGGTATAATAAAGATTCTGTTTCTAAAAACTTTGAAGTTAAAGGCTCATATTAAAAATTAATCGAAATTATCACAAAATAAGAGGAAAATCCAAATAGATTTTCCTCTTATTTGTATATTATTAAAATTTACATCTTTTCAGCTTTTTGTTTTCTTTCAACTAATAATTTAAGAGATTCTTTGTATTTTTTCTTTTCATCATCAGTCAAATTAAGCTTTATTCTTCTCTCAATACCATTCTCACCAAGAACAACAGGCCAACTTGCATAAACATTAAAATCCTTGTCATAATTTGAACAAGGCACAATTGAATGTGCATCTACAAAAATGTCTTCAATCAAGCGAGCAGCAGTAGAAGCAATAGCCCAATTTGTAAAACCCTTACCATGGGATACTCTCTTAGAACTGCGGTTAGGTTGAGAACTAAGATCATCTAACTTTTCTTTAGAAAATAGCTCGCTAGCTTTCTTGTCACCAATATATACCGTTGACCAAGCAGTAAATTGACTCGCACCGTGTTCAGCTAATACATAACCATGAACATTATGTGGATCTACATTTAATTCTTCAGCAACAAATCTCTTCATTCTTGAAGTATCTAAGAATGTCCCCGTACCAAATACACGATTCTTGGGCAACCCCGTTTGCTTTTGGAGTTCAGTTACAATGATATCGCACGGATTGCTGATATTCAGAATAATCCCATTAAATCCTGATTTCTTTATTTTATTACCAATATCACGTGCACCTAAAGTATTCAGCTTAAGTTCAGCTTGTCGATCACCCGTCCGGGCAGTTGCACTAATATCACCAAAAGCAGTGACAATTACATCTACATCTTTTAATTTTTTCCAGTCAGATTCACTATTCCAATCCAATCCATTAACCTTGACAGTATAGTGATCTCTCACTGTGGCATCCCTTAAATCTCTTTCATTTGCTTCAACTTTAAGTGCATTTTTATCTAATAAATAAATCTGCCCTACAGTTCCATGTGTAAAAAGTGTAAATGCAACGGTTGACCCAACATTACCAACACCAATAATAGCTACTTTTTGCATAAAGCTAACCTCCTCATGTTATTATTTCACCTATAATCTTACTTTATACTATAAGCGCTTACATTCATATTCACTTTTTTTCCCACAGATGCACTTTTTGTTCAGCAAGAGTTATCAACCATTTTAACAAAATAAAAAGCTAAGACATACACAGAAAAAGCGTAAATCTTAGCTTTCAGATTTTCTTATTAATTTATCAATTATCTATCACTGTCTGGAATGCCTTTTCCTTCGTAGCAATCCTTCATGAGTTCAACAATTTGAGAGATAAGTGGTGCTGAAGGGTTAGTTACAGTGTTTTGATCTCCGTAAGCTTCAACAGCCATTTCATCAACTTTCTTATCAAATTCAGCCTTGTCAACACCGTAGTCTTTGTAAGCCATCTTAATGTTAACTGAATGAGCCAAATCAATAATCTTTTGAACAAGCTTTTCAACTAATTCGTCATCGCTTGAACCAGTCAAACCGATTGCTCTAGCAATGTCGGCGTAGTCACTTTTAGCACGGTAAACTGAGTAGTGAGGCCACATGGCAAGTTTTTCAGGACGCTTTGAGTTGAAGCGGATAACTTGTGGTAAAGCAATTGCATCACTTACGCCACTTGGAATATCGAAGGTTGATCCAACGGTGTGAGCGATTGAGTGTTCAAGGCCAAGGAAGGCGTTTGAATATGCCATACCTGCAATAGTTGCGGCATCATGCATCTGCTTTCTTGCATCAAGGTCGCCATCGTATGACTTCTTCAAGTTAGCAAAGATAGTCTTGATGGCTTCAAGTGACCAACCGCGGGTAAAGTCTGTAGCCATAGTCGAAACATAGCTTTCGATAGCGTGACCTAATGCTTCAAAACCTGACCAAGCAATTAAACGTTTGGGCAAAGTTTGAACAAATTGATCATCAACGATTGAAACGTCCGGCGTCAATGCATAATCACATAAAGTATGCTTAATACCAGTCTTAGCATCAGAAATAATAGCAATTGGGGAAACTTCTGAGCCAGTTCCTGAAGTAGTTGGGATACATACAAGTTGTACACCATTAATCTTTGGGAAACGGACTACTCTTTTTCTAATGTCTAAGAATTTTTGGTAAGCCTCTTCAAAACTCATTTCTGGGTTTTCGTAGAATAAGCGCATTGCTTTAGCAGCGTCCATTACTGAACCACCACCGATAGCAATTACAACGTCTGGCTTAAAGATGTTCATTCTGTGAACACCATCCTTGATCACATCAGTATTAGGATCAAGAGTTACAGCCTTAAAGACTTCATATTCTTTTTGACCTAAACGCTTAGAAATGATATCAGTAATTTCATCAGCAAAGCCTTGGTCAGCTACACCTTCATCAGTTACGATGAAGAAACGGTTAACGTTTGGCATGTGACGAAGGTAGTTAGCAGCGTTATGTTCGAAGTAAGTCTTTGATGGGACCTTTACCCATTGCATGTTATCACGGCGTCTAGCCACTGTTTTGATGTTTAACAAGTCCTTAGCACCAATGTTGTGTGAGAAGGTGTTGGCACCGTAAGAACCAGTACCCAAAGTAAGTGATGGCAACATGTTGTTGTAAAGATCACCGATACCACCGAGTGCAGCTGGTGAGTTAACTAAGATACGGCAAGCATCCATCTTCATGGCAAACTCATCAATGATCTTTTTATCATTTGAGTGAAGACCAGCGGTATGACCACGACCACCATAGTTTAACAAGTCAGTACAAATCTTAAATGCATCATCGTGATTCTTAGCACGGTATAAAGTAAAGACTGGTGAAAGTTTTTCTGCTGAAAGTGGGAAGTTTCTACCTACGCCTTTATATTCAGCGATAATTACTTTAGTTGTCTTTGGCACATCCACACCACAAAGCTTGGCAATTTCATAAGCTGACTTACCAGCTACAGGACCAGCAACAGTGCCACGACGAGGATCGATAAAGTGTTCCTCAAATTTCTTAATTTCTTCCTTGTTCAAGAAGTAGCAGTTCCACTTCTTAAATTCTTCCTTGACCTTGTCATAAATTTCATCATCAACGACAACTGAGTTTTCAGAAGCACAAACCATCCCGTTATCGAAGTTCTTTGACAAAACGATGTCATAAACGGCACGATCAATATTAGCAGTCTTTTCAATGTAAGAAGGACCATTACCAGGACCAACACCAATAGCTGGCTTGCCTGATGAATAAGCAGCTTTAACCATACCTGGACCACCAGTTGCCAAAATAGTTTGAACACCTGGGTTATTCATCAAATCGGTCGTTGCATCAAGGCTTGGTTCTTCAATCCATTGAACGGCATCCGCAGGAGCACCTGCAGCAACAGCAGCCGCACGAATGATTTTACCAGTTTCTACACAACATTTTTGAGCCTGTGGGTGGAAACCAAAGATAATGGTATTTCTCGTCTTCAACGCAAGCATTGCCTTGAAAATAACAGTTGAAGTTGGGTTAGTTACTGGAGTAACACCTGCAATAACACCTTTAGGTTCAGCAATCTTAGTCAAACCTAATTCCTTGTCTTCTTCAATTACGCCGACGGTCTTTTCGTGACGCAAACTGTTCCAGATATTTTCTGAAGCATACATATTCTTGGTAGTTTTATCTTCAACTACACCACGTTTAGTTTCTTCAACAGCCATTTTAGCTAGTGGGTAAGCATTTTGTTCACCTGCAGTAGCAACTGCTTCACAGATCTTATCAACTTGTTCTTGTGTGAAGTTAGCCATTTGATCTAAAGCGACATGTGATTTCTTTACTAAGTTATCGACCATGTCGTAGATTTGCTTTTTCTTTTCGTCCTCTGTAAGAGTCTCTTTTTGTTGTGTCTTAGCCATTGTATTATTACCTCTAAGATCTACTAATTCTTGTGAACTAATTTACAATGTCAACTATAGCACAATAACTTTATTTGTAAATGCATGAATTTATGAAAATAGTGAATTAACAAAGATTCACATTCCCTCATAATTTCGCTCTAATGCAAATGAAAGCGATTCCTTAATTATTTGTTTGTGAATTAACAAACTTATTTTAAAAAAACAGATTTTTGATATTTTTTTAAATCTAACTATAGAGTCTGGTCATACTAATTGATAATGATAAAATATTAATTATATGTGAAAAGATTGAGAACACTGGGGGGCTTATATGAGTGAGAAAAAAACACAGACCGCTTCTGGTTATAAACGAACCCTAAGCAATGCACACATTCAGTTAATTGCTTTAGGTGGAACAATTGGGACCGGCCTTTTTCTGGGGGTTGGTGACAGTATTCACCGCGCAGGTCCTAGCGTTATTCTGATTTATATCATTGTAGGTATTTTCCTATTCTTGCTTATGCGAGCCTTAGGCGAAATGATTATGTCTGACCTTCATAAACACACTTACATTGATTTTATCGAACAATATCTGGGTAAAAACATCGGTTTTATTACCGGATATCTTTATTGGATTAGTTGGATCACTTTAGGAATGGCAGAAACAACTGCCTTAGGAATTTATTTTGAATATTGGTTTTCCAATTTAAAACCATGGATTCCAGGATTAATTACAATTGCCGTTTTGTTGATCATCAATCTAATTTCAGCTCGTGTTTTTGGTAATTTGGAATTCAGTTTTGCCATTATCAAAATCGTGACAGTAGTTGCTTTTGTTTTATTGATCGCTTATCTATTAATCACTGGTGGTAAAACATCATTTGGTCCTGTTGCCTTTGCCAACCTAGATGATCACGGTGGTTTCTTTGCTAGAGGTACTAAAGGATTTTTGCAAGGTTTCCAAATGGTTATCTTTAGTTTTATTGGAGTTGAACTTATTGGTTTAACTGCTGCGGAAGCCCAAAATCCTAAAACTACCTTAAAGCGAGCAATTAATCAGTTACCTGTTCGTATCATTTTGTTTTATGTAATGGCAATCTTAAGTATTTTACTAGTGATCCCTTGGTCAAAGGTAGCAACTAACTCCAGTCCATTTGTTCAAGCGCTTGGAGCTACGGGAATTAGAAATGCGAGTTTAATCATTAATTTCGTTGTAATTTCTGCGGCGGTTTCATCTACCAATAGTTTTTTATACAGTGCGGGACGACTTTTGTTCTCAGTTACTTTCCACGGCAAAGGCAAGTGGAATCAAACTTTTGGTCACCTATCAAGACGGCAGTTGCCACAAAATGCTTTAATTTTGTCAGCATTATTTATGGCCTGCGCACCACTGATTACCTTGATTATCGGCGATCAAGCCTTTAACTTTATTTCATCTACTTCAACAAGTATGTTCTTGATCATCTGGTGCTTAATGGTTTTGACTCACATTGCTTACAGAAGAAAAACACCTGAAAATAAGTTAAATGACTTCAAAATGCCTGGCTTCCCTTACGTTGATTATTTGATTCTATTGTTCTTCGTATTGATGATCATCTTACTTTTGATTTTACCAAGCTACCGCATCCCAATGATTTCAGCTATCGTTACTTTCATCATCTTGTACTTAATCTCCAAACTCTGGAGTGACAAAAAAGAAGCTTAAAAAAAGACGCGACAATGTTGCGTTTTTTATTCTTCTATTTTTTTGATAATTTTTGCAGGTACGCCAGCAACTACTGTGTTTTTCGGCACATCCTTAGTAACCACTGCTCCAGCGGCTATTACAGCATTTTTACCCACAATTACGCCTGGACAAATGGTAGCCCTAGCACCGATCCAGGCATTTTTCTTGATAAGTACTGGCTTTAATTCGAGTTTCTTTTCTCTGCTTAGGTTTTAAACCGTGGTTAACGGAAAGAAGATATGCACCTGGTCCAATTAAAACATCGTCTTCAATGGTGATGCCACCTAAGTCAACCATCATCACATTGGAGTTAATAAAGACGCGTTCACCTATTTTGATGTTGTGGCCGTAATCCGTGTAAAATGGCAATCTAATTTTTGTACTCTTGGGGATTTTTTGTCCTGTGATTTCACTGATTAATTGCCGCGCTTCACATTCATAATGACGCTGCGCGTTCAAGTTCTGCAACAAACGCTGATTTTGTTCGACAATTTGGCTCAGATCATTTATATGATCTGAGTTTTTTTATTTATTACACAATTTTTTAAAATATTAGTGGATTTATTAAATAATGAGTGTTATTATTGAAACTGAAATTTAGGTAAGCTAATTCAATTTTTAATTTGTGAAAGGAGGCGGCAATATGCAAACTAGTCAAAATCATCATAAATGCTGTTTTATTAGCATTTATGATGATTTTGACTAGTTTACTATTGCTAGTAAGTTTATCTGCAAATATTACTCATGCTGCAGAAAAGGGGTCTACTTTAAACGGGCAGACACAGCAGTTTAATAAAGGTGAAGGAAACCCCAATTCGAAAGATTCGAAATCTGATTCAGAAGAAGCTACTCCAAGTAAAGGAACTAATTCTGAAGATAATTCTACTACTCAATCAGATCACACGGCCAATGTAACGATTAATAAAATCGCTTCTGATACCCAGAAACAATTGGCCGGTGCTCATCTTCAAATTTTGGATAAGAATGGCAAGGTAGTACAAGACTTTACTACTAATGGTGAGGCAAGTGTGTTCAATCTGCCTAAAGGCGAATATACAATTAAAGAAGTATCGGCTCCTGAAGGATATGATGTAGCAAACCAGCAATTTACAGTTAATGATGAAAATGTTACTACTACCATAGGTACTACTGTAAGAGCTGGTACAGGTGATACAGGTAATAAGATTTACGTCGATTCTCTTAAAGAAGAAATCTATATTGATAGCAAAAATAATCAAAAGGATTTAGGCTATTGTTTTAATATTTCTAAGCATTATCCTGATGATCCAGCTTATTATGATAATGGTGTTTCCTATGATAGAACAAGCATCAGCGATGGTTCCTCAGTTAATAAGTATATGCGTACTCCACGTCAAGAAAATGATGAAGATAGCTTAAAAGCCATTAGAACTATCATTTGGAATGGTTTTGCATCAAATCCAGACAATATTCAAAAAAGATATGGTTTAACAGATGATGAATTGTACCGTATCACTCAGCGCGCTATTTGGTACTATACTGATAAAGGCCCACTTGATTTAGGTATGGCTAATGATGCGCTTGACAGACATGTTACTGATGAAGTACTGTTAAAAGCTTTACAAGATATGGTTAAAGTAGATCCAAATAGTCCAATTCCTAATGGAATGACAATAGATTTCTTTACGCCAGACAATGATAGTTACCAAAATATTTTAGCTGCTTCATTTACTTCAACTTCAACTAAGCCTGGTAAGCCGGTTACAGTTACATTAGTAGATCCTAAACCTGAAGATACAAAGCCAAA
>NZ_PCYU01000017.1:0-18059 GCF_002553775.1 Lactobacillus sp. UMNPBX16 | reverse complement strand
CCTAAGGCAGAGTTTCCAACTGAACAGTCGCTTGATGCATTTATTGGTATTCAGGCAATGAGCTACAATGACCGTTATTTCAATCGAATTCATAAAGGCTTTGGTCAGGTTCAGGACACCTTAGAATCCTACTTTGATTAAATAAATAATTAAAAAATCAATTTACGAGAAAGATCTATTTACACAAAAGATTTGACAGTTTCAAATTAACTAAGATGGGATGTGAATCTTTGTTATAATATCAGTATGTTTGGATTAAATAAAGTTAAAAATATTAGTTATAAAATATGTAGAAGATAAAATGAAAATAAAAGAATTACGTAAATTAATTATCTCGAAGAGATTGAATTTTATTTTGGGTTCAGGTTGCTCCACCCCTGCTATTCCGTTAATGGGGGAATTTTGGAAGAAGTATCCTGAGAATAAAGACAAAGCGAATGAAAAACTGGAAGAAGAGATAAAAAGAGTAAGTAATATTCTGGTAAGTCAAAATGTGGATCAGATTAATGTCTATAATAAAGAAATTCATGATGTTTTAGATGTATATATTTATTTCATTCAAAAGGTAATAGAATACTTAAATTTATCTAACGCAAGAGAAACTCCAAGAAGAACAAATATATTTACTACAAATTATGATCTTTTTATTGAAAAAGCTTTTGATATTCTTTCGCAAAATTATCGCTTTGTTATCAATGATGGAGCTAAAGGATATTTTAATAGAATATTGGAAAGTAGTAATTTTGATCAGGTTGTTTCATATAAGGGGATGAATGATAATTATATTTCAGAGATACCATCAATAGCATTGATTAAACCACATGGTTCTGTCAATTGGGAAAAAGATTCAAAAAATGAGAGTTTGTTTATTCGAAACAGGGTAGTAAGTAATCCTGTAATAGTAAAACCTACAGGATTTGAAGCGGAAGATACATTTAATCAAAATCATTTCTTTAGTATGCTGAGATTTTTTACAAATGAACTTGATAAGCCTCAATCAGTACTGGTAGTTATTGGATTCTCTTTTCAAGATAAGCATATTGCCAGAATGGTTAGAAGAGCTATTGCTAATCCTGAGTTATTAGTGATTTGTTTTTGTTATTCAACGGATGATGTAGGTAAGATTTTAGCTAATCTACAAATAAAAATGGATGAACAAGGACCAGTTAATTTGAAATTTGTTGTTCCTGAAAATAATAAAGGTCAGATAAAAAATTTAAATATTTTAAAACATGAGGATAAAATAACTTTAGAAACAGTAGTAAGATTTATGAATGGTGCTTTTGATGAAACCGATGATGAATAAAAGCTTAGGAGTTATAGTTGCTGTTGATGGTAATGTATCACAGGTGGGAATGTATTCAATGTCCAATGATTCAGAAATTCTGTGGAGAGGTGAAATATTAGCGGGGCCTAAAGTTGGTGCATTACTGACTGTTTTACAAAACGATGTAAAGATAATAGCTAAAGTGATAAATGAAAAGATTGTGGACCAACAAAATTCTGTTAAAAGTGTCGAATTTGATAATAGATATCATAAAAATTCGATTAACAGAATAGTAAGTTTGAAGACACAGGGTGTAATAGAAGATAATAAATTCAAAGTAACTAGTAGTTTTGTACCAATGATCGGAAATGAGGTAACTATTACTTCAAAAGAAGATATAAATCTAATTTATGGAATAAAAAATAACGCACCATATATTCCAATAGGGAAAACTATATTTGAAAATAAACGCTTAAATATTCCTATTAATGAGTTATTTGGATCACATATTGGTGTCTTTGGAAATACTGGTAGTGGAAAATCAAATACTCTTCATAAGTTGTATTTAAATTTATTCAATAGTAGATATCGCAATGGTATTTTAAAAAAATCACAATTTTTTGTATTTGATTTTAATGGTGAATATAGAGGAAATAATATTTTTGGATTAGGTGAAGAGAATCGAAAAATTATTGATTTAAACACCTCTAACCCTAATTCTCAAGAAAGAGTTTTGATAGATAGACAGACATTTTTAGATAGTGATATTCTTATAATGTTGTTTGATGCCAAGAGCGGAACGCAAGCTCCTTTTTTATTGAGAGCATTGAAAAGCTATAAGTCTACTGAAAATGGTGTGCAGCTTGCTCGGATTGAAGTAGGACTTTTAAAAACATTGTTAAGCGATTTTAAACATACTACCCCGAACATTGAAGAAGAATGGATAGAAGTTTTTGAAAAGTATTTATCTTCTTATATTGCTACCTCTGAGTGTAAGACATTTGTAGAAGAAAGACTAAACGATTTTAGCAAATTACAAAAAATCCAATCTAGTGGATATATTTCTTCAACTAATACTGAATATTTTAAATCAGGTAATAAAAGTTCCTATTTTTATAAAGGCGAAAGTTTTTTACCCTTAGCAAATAAGTTCTTTGCTTATTTGACAGATGTAGTTGCTAATTGCTTTGAACAGTGCAGTGAATTTACAAGATTAAAAACATTTTTGGCTTTTCAAAAAATTTATGTAACAGCGTGGAATAACAAAATGTCAGAATATTTAGGGCCACTGTTTAATAGAATATTAAACGTATTGGATAGTTTAGAAAAAACTATAAAAATAGGTAATGATCCTGAATATACAGATTTCTATTTACCGGTAAATATAATTTCTTTTGCTCAGTGTGATTTAACAGTAAAACGTATAATACCGATGTTAGTAGCAAAAATGTTATATAATCAGCAAAAAAATAATGTGATAACTAATGGTTATGTGGAAAGGACCACACATTTGATTATTGATGAAGCACATAATATATTAGGTACTGTTCACAATAAAAGTGATTATTGGCAAAATAAAAGATTATCGTCGTTTGAAGAAATAATAAAAGAAGGACGAAAATTCGGCTTTTTTCTCACGATAGCAAGCCAAAGACCGGCAGATATATCACCAACTATTACTTCTCAATTACATAATTTCTTTGTTCATCGATTAGTAAACGATAAAGATTTAGCAATGTTAGAGAATGCTATGCCTACCCTTGATAAAGCCTCGTTTAATATGATTTCTTCATTGGGTCAAGGAGAAGCAGTTTTAACGGGAAAAGCATTTCCTATTTCAATTTTTACAAAAATAGATCAAGCAGAAAAAAACTATAGACCTAAGAGCGATGACGTTGTCTTAACAGATATTTGGTCAGAAAAATAATTAGAGAATGTTAATAAAGCAGATATTTTTGGATTTGCAAAATTGAAGGAAAAGACATATGAAAATAGGAAATTGGATTTCGGTTGTAAGTATAATTGTTTCATTAATTATTGCGATTTCATCATGGATATATACTGCTTGGACGACGTGGAAAAATAATAGACCCAGTGTAATTATCGCTATTAGACATTATCGATTAGCCAATTTTATGAATAGATACTTAATAATAAAAAATTATGGCAAAACGACAGCAGATATAAAATTCGTTACAAGTGAATGGGTGACAGGTGAAAATGAAAAAATTGACTTATCTATTTGGCAAGATATCACGCTTGCACCTAATCAGGATGATGTATATTATTTACCAGATTGGATAGAAGGTAAATTAAAAATTAAAGTTAAGTATTCTAGACATAATAGTTTGAGTAAATCGGGTCAGTTTAATGATGAATTTGAGTTCAATATCAATAAAGAAAATGATATTGAACTTAGGGTGAAAAATGATAAAGGAGAAACTAATTATTTGGCAGAAATTGCTAGAAGTATTCAAGAATTGAAGAAGTAAGTAGGGTGAAAAAGTTTTGAAGCAAATGAAACATTATGTCGCCACTCATTGGTTTTGTATAAATATTGTTATTCTAGTAGGATTGTTTGGAATTTTAATAGGTGCGTTGATTAATGCTAAGGGTGAAGAATTAGGAAGTTGGGCTGATTGGGTAAGTGGTATTGGAACAGTTGCAGCTTTATTTTTTGCTTATAGTGAAATTATTAATTCAAGAAAGCAATTTGAAAAGGAGCATGAATCTAAATTACAAGTTTATAGTAGTTGGAAAGATTCTGTGAAACTAGAACTTAAGCCAAAGGAAAGTGAAAATCAGGGTGGTGGGAATGCTACTATAAATTCTTCAGGATTAGAATTGCATGTAGTTCCAGTAAATACTGGCCTTTCTGGTGGAGTTTATCGCTATTTTGGAATATGTAAAAAGAAAGATTTTAAAAAAATTAGTGAAATAATGTTTAAGATTCAACATGGAAATTTCAGTAACGAAGAAAGCTATAAAATCATAAATCTTGTATGCTGTTCGCATGAGGATTTAGGAGAAACTAGTACTGACTTTGACATTTCGGGAATGCGATTGATTTTTCCTGATAATAACAAAGTATTTCAATCAATAAAACCCAATAATGTAGGTAAAATTGAAAATAAAAGTAAAAAAGAAATATGTAATAAATTAGGAGAAGAAGCCTATAAGGAATCCTTGGTGGTTTTGTATACTGATCCTAGTTTAAATTTATATTCATTTGATGTAAAACCATATGAGGAAGCGAAGGCGACAGTAACCATGAATTTGTCAGATGAAAAATAAAAAGCATTGTGCAATTTCATCCATAGTAAGCTTTGAGGTGGCTGAATTGATGCGCCATCTGTATGGATTTTAGAGTTCTGCTAGTTTTGCCACTTCTATCCTTATAATCATGTCAATAAACTTGGTGTCAAGCATTAACACTAAGATAAACTTCCTAGTGTTTTAATATCATTGTTTTGTCTTTCCTGTCGAGTCAAAGACGTAGACTAATCCCAGAAAAATACCCAAGTTATCTATTTTAAAAATTACCAAACGCTAATATTCTAAATTTGAAGGATGCTTGACAGTTTATTTACTATGGGCAAAAGAGACACGAATGGTGCAAAAGGAAGGGAAGCCCTTTGCTATTTGATTTAAGATAATTAACAACTATATTTATAGGGAAATAAGAACTATTGAAAGGTAATATTGTGAATAATATCGGACGTCTCTTTTGGTTAAAACTCAAAAATACTAATGCAATATTGACTTCGTTGGTTATTGCGATATTGATTATAACAATTGATTACTTTAATGTTATAAGCTCAGTGCAAATTTCTTTTGCAATTACTATAACAGGTATTGTTGTACTAATTGCCGTTTGGACTATGTATGTTACTAATTTTTATAAGCTAATCAAATTATCAAGTATTAATGTGTTAGATATGGTTTTAGTAACAATTGTCATGACAATGCTGATTTATATGATGTATTTGACTTACATAAATCAGAAAAATACATGGAAGTTCGATTTGGCTACAAGTACTTTAGTTGTTATGTTAATCTCTTTGTTTATAAGATTGAGTTATGTGAAAAAGTCATTAGGTGAGCATAAAAGTAATAGGACTGTAGTTGATTTACGTGATCTATGTGAAGGAAAAATAACAAAATATCCAATCGTTGTTGGTGATCAGGCCGTTAACTATGATCTGTTGGATAGAGATGTGATTGTATCAGTACTTTGTGATTCGATCAATTCAGCTTATTCATCGGGTGCCTATGTAATTGGTTTAGAAGGTGAATGGGGAACAGGAAAAACAACAATTGCCAACTTGGTTCAACAGCGTTTAGTTAAAAATGACGATATTTGTGTTGTTAAAGGCTTGGATTTTTGGACGACTGGCTCTTCGGCTGCACTTATTCAAACCATGTATGATTCTTTGTTAAAAGCATTAGATATTAACTATAATTCGGTTAGAATGAATAAGCTTTTAAAACGTGTAGCTAAATTCATGGTAAATATACCACAAACAGGAAACACGCTTAATCAGATAATTAATGAAAATATATCACAAGATGATGTTGATCAGCTACATGATGAATTAAAGGATTTAATTTTAACTAGTGGCAAAAAATATGTATTTTTTGTTGATGATTTAGATCGAGCAAATAAGTCACAAGTATTATTTTTATTGAAGATGCTTGGTACCTTGTTTAATTTACCAAATTCAATCTTTGTATTGCTTTATGATAAAAATAGAATGGAGCAAATTGTAAGTAACGGAGAAGAAGTAAATCCCGCCTTTGAAGAAAAGATAGTTAATCAAGAAATTAGAATTCCTAAAGTTTCCGAGAAAGTAATTAGTAAAATATATAAAAAAAGTTTGTCTGAAGTTGCTAAAGCAAATGAAATTAGTGATGCCAAATTAAGTTTGCTTATGCCTGCCATAGAACTGGTTGTTAAGCAGATAGGGAGTCTTAGAGAATTAAAACGGGTTATTAATTCCGTTTGCAGTATTGCATTTAGTAAAGACAATAAGTTAAATCCAGCTGATTCATTATTACTTGAATTTATTTATTTTAAGGCTCCTAGTCTGTACAAGTTGATAAAAGATAATAGCTCTAGTTTTATTTCACAAGATTTTGCATCAGCTATGCAATATTTAATGGAAAATGATAATGAGCGTACAGAGCGGCTGAAGAAATTTTATGATGAAAACCTGGAGGAGTATAAAAAGTATATACCAATATTAGAAGAAATGTTTCCTTATGTGAAGAGCTATTATGCTCATGATCGATTACATCTTAGTCCAGATATAACTACAGATGAATTAAAGAATGATAAAAGGCAAAAACAGTTCAGAATATGCAGTGGTTACTATTTTGATTTATACTTTTCACTTACGCAGAATGATTATTCGAGAATTAATCTTCAAGTTGAAGATACAGTTAATAAAATTAATGCAGTATCAACTGAAGAAGCGTTGGAGAGGATTTATCGGAAATTTATTGATTCGCCTAGTGAAGAATTAATATTAAAAATTGCAGATTTAAGATTATACATAAACCAAATTAACGATGATAAAAAGATACCATTATGTAGATTATTGTTGAGTAGTGCTAATAAATTTTGGGATGATGGATTTCCTAGTCCTCGTACACAAGTACTATTTAGATGCAAGGAATTACTAGAAACTTCAGATCCTAAAGCAGTCTCTGAAATGCTTAAACAGTTTTATAAACGATATGAATTGTTGCGGTGTATGGATACCCTTAATAGTTTTGCTGAAAAAGTTGATTGGTTACAAAAATTAACGACAAAATGTTGGTATGAAATTTGTAAAAATATTTTAAAGAACAAAGTTAATCTGTATGAAGATGGAATTTATGAAGACAAAAATGCGTGGGGATTATATCGTTATGTAAAACATCAAAAATTATCTCCAAAATGTATTTCTGATTATTTAGATTCAATTATTTCTGATAAAAATGTATATAGGATTTTAAATGATGCTGTGCGGGAATCTAGAGGCACTAAAGGATATGGCTATCGATTGGAAAATGAGTATTTGAATACTATTGGATTAGCGCATGTTTCCAAATTAAGAACGATTTTGCAGAAAACTAAACCTGTTAATGCCTCTCAAGAAAGGGTATATCTTGCTTATCATAAATATTTGGAAGGAGACAATGAAGAAAGATATTACGAGAGTCCTATTAATCCGAGTGAATTGTAAAATTGGCATAAGTTAAAATGATAGGTGGTTTATGGCTTCTTCTTTCATAAGCGTTATATAACTGAGTACCTTCTATCTTGATGAAATTTGTTTCATGCTGAAAGCATCATTTAGGAGGTGTTTTTTATGGAAAAGGACAAGCTTCCTATCGTGGCTTTGAGCCAAAGACGGATCTCAAGACCAACTCACAAAAAGCATACCTGCTGTCCGGCATTAGACAAGCAGATCTAGAGCTGGATTTTCTATAGTAGCTCGGTTTCCCTAGTTGAAGAAAAGCTCGAAATGGATCTGAACGAGTCTTTCTTTTTTGGGGTTGCAAGCAGGGACGCTTCAAAGCTCTTTGCAGGGATGACTGGAGATACTTGATCATAGTGATGCAGAATAACGAAATGCTGCTCCTAACTTTTTTGATATTAATGTTGACAATAAGGTTTAAATAAGAATTTTTACAGCTTGTAACTAACTACAAAAGTATTAAGTTAATCCGAGTAGATCAAACCACCTTATTTATTTTCCTGAATTATTAAATTAAGTGCAACAGTTAGTCTATGAGAGAAAATATATTGCTTGAAGGGTTCTTCTGCTGTGTAATATTGGAAGATTCGGTGATGATTTGTGGCAGCAAGCAGATGCCAAAGTCGGTGACAATGTTGCCATGCTTGGTTGGGTTTCAGACCACTTAACTTATGGTTATAAACCGCTTAATGGCGATGCAGCAGTCTTGGTAGCTAGTGTTCCATTTAACTGGAGAACTTCAACTTATTCATACTATGCTGTTCCCGTTAAAGGCAACAAGAAAGAAGTATTAGTAACTTCATACATGACAAATCGTGGTTTTGCTTCAGGCCCTAACAAGCGCTCAACAATGGCACCAGCATTCTTGGTCAGAATTGATGGTGATACTACCAAAGTTGAGAATATTGCTACAGCTCAAGGCGACTGGGTTTACGATAAGAAGAGCAAGCGCAAATCGATGATTGTGAAGACGATTCGCGGCGCACATTTGAAGGGTGAGCCGATTGACCATAGTTTGTTGAAGAAAGCTTAAGATTTTGTTGAAAAGAGTCCATCCTGTTGGGGTGGACTTTTTTGGTTTATTTTTTCTTCAAATAATTTGACATGTGTATTATGGTGTGTATAATAATGAGTAAAGTCAAAGAAAGGAGGGGAAACATATGCCGTGGAAACCAGCTAAAATGTTGAGGTTTCTAAAGAAGCACGGTTTTGTTGAAATAAGTAGGTATACCCGTAAAGGAACGAGTCATATTAAATTAATCAATTACCAAAATGGTAGGTATACTGAAGTTCCCATGCATAAAGGAAAAGAATTAAAAAAAGGAATACAAGAGGGAATCTTAAAGCAAGCCGGCTTAGTCGAAGAGGCACGTTCAGAATAACGTGCTTTTGGCATATTATATTATGAAAAATAAAGTTTTATATCCTGTAATTGCCAGAGAATACAATGATGATGGTCATTATTTTGTTGTAACTTCACCTAATGTTCAGGGAATGATTGTTGAAGGTGATACACTAGAAGAAGCTATTGAAGAGGCATCATTTGATATTGCGGATTGGTTTGAAGTCAAGGGCAAAATTGAAAAGGTGGCTGATCCTTCAAAATGGCATCTTGAAAAAGATGAAAAATTAGTATATGTTCCCGTAAATTTGACTAATTTTTATAAGAAGTATGGAAAAACAGTTCGCAAGAATATTAGTGTGCCTGAGTATTTGGCAAACTGGGCTAAAGAAAATAAAGTTAATGTTTCTAGAGTTGCTTCAGATGCATTGAAAGCATTGCAAGAACAAAGAGCATAAAAATGTGATCCACCTTAATTTGTGTAAATTGAGGTGGATTTTTTGAATTGCACTCTTATCATTTGTTTAATGATTATATACGCGTAGCAGATATGATATAAAAATAATTAGGAAAAAGGGTGATATTTTTGCTTAACATCAGGCTACTGGTCTTTTTGTTTTGGAGTAAAGTTCTAAAATAGATTTGTAATTTGTAGCTAAGCGTCACCGCAAACTATTTTACAGTCTCCAATAATCATAATATATATCATTTACATATATTATTTATATGCATTACTTATATATATAATATATAATATGTAGGTAAGAGGTGATAAATATGAGCGAAACAGCAAATTTTAATATGAAGCTCCCTAAGAGCATGAAAGAGGAGGCACAAGCTACCTTCAAATCAATGGGAATGGATATGGCAACAGCTACCAGACTTTTCTATACTGCTGTAATTCAACAACAAAAGTTGCCATTTACTCCCCAAGCTGATGATGGTGCATTACAAGTCATTAAAGAGATGCACGATGAAGAAAGTAATGGCAGAGTTTATTCTTCGGCAGAAGATTTCGCTAAAAATTGGTTAAAGGATTTGAATTAATGGAAGTAATACCGAAGAAATATTTTTTAAGAACAGCCAAGAAGTATAAAAAGAAACATTATGACTTATCAAAAGTCAATAAGGTAGTAAGTCTAATCGAAAAAGAAGATTTTAACCAATTATATACTAAACATAAATTAGGTGTCATCCACGGAACGCATCCTCCTTTGTATCATGTTCATGTTGATCGAGCTTATAATGATGATTGGCTATTGTTTTATTTTGGTGACAATAACAAAATTTACTTGTCAGCATTAGGTAATCATAATTTGATTGAACATATTTCTAAGATATTTAATGATTAATCTGTAATGAAAGAATTTCCCGGATTTAAGATTTAAAGAACTAATGAATGAAGAAAAATAAATTCTTGGACTAATTTGCGTTCCATAAAGATAATTAACATGACTAAATACTACACAAGCGGCGAATTTGCGGAAAAAGCGCATGTCTCGATTCGTACGATTCGCTATTATGACCAGAAGAATTTATTAAAACCAGCTGTGCGTGCCAAGGGTGGTGCGCGGCGGTATACAGACCAAGATTTTGCTAAATTGCAACAGATATTGCTACTGAAATATCTGGGCTTTTCACTTAGTGAGATTCGGGAGATGACGATTGGGTCAGGGGATGCCCAAGTCTTGCTCAATTCTTTGCAAATTCAAAAGCGTCTAGCTGAAGAGCGACTTGAAGAAATGAAAAATGTGATTGCGGCGATCAATTCGACAAGTCAGGCGTTGAAGTCTAACCAGCAAGTTGACTGGAGCCAAATGCTAAAGCTGATTCACCTAACTTCAATGAATCAATCACTTAGTCTGCAATATAAAAATGCCACCAATATCTCTGCCCGCATTCGTTTGCACCGTGATTATTCGCTTAACCAAGAGGGCTGGTTCCCTTGGCTTTTTAGTAATTTACACCTCAAAGCTGGAATGAAAATATTAGAGCTAGGAGCTGGTAACGGCGCCTTATGGTCACAGAATCTCGCTAAAATTCCAGCTGGTGTAACGGTAGTTCTATCGGATATTTCAGAAGGAATATTGGCTGATGCCAAGAAGGCAATTGGCCAGCAGCCACAGTTTCAATATGCCGTTTTCGACGCTCAGAAAATTCCTTTTGCAGACAATACTTTTGATTTGGTAATTGCCAACCACATGCTTTTTTACTGTGATAATCTTGCTAAGACTTTGCAAGAAGTACAACGTGTGCTTAAGCCCGATGCTGCTTTTACTTGCAGCACTTATTCTAAAAAACACATGCATGAAATTACCGATCTTGTGCAGATCTATAATGCCAATATTGTTTTGTCTTCGACTAATTTATATGAACGCTTTGGTTTAGACAATGGTCGGCAAATACTGCAGCCATATTTTAAGGATATCGTTTGTCACAAGTACCGAGATGCGATTGAACTTTCGGATTCGATGCCACTTATTTCCTATATATTATCTTGTCATGGAAATCAAAATTCAATTCTACTTGATCATTATCAAGACTTTAAGCAGTATGTCGATCAGCAAGTTGAAGATGGCTTTCACATTACCAAAGATGCAGGCTTTTTCAGTTGTAAAAAGTAGCATCTTTTTATTTTATCCTCTTGAAGGTGACGTAACGTAATGTTATATACTGCAAATGAATTAAGTTTTTGTAGTGGAGGAATTACATGAAAGTTATTGTTACTGGCGGAGCAGGTTTTATTGGCTCAAACTTCATCTTTTACATGATGAAAAAGCATCCCGATTATGAGATTATTTGCTTAGATAAGTTAACCTATGCAGGTAATTTATCAACCCTGAAGAGCGTTTTAGACAAGCCTAATTTTAAGTTTGTCAAGTTAGATATTTGTGATCGCGAGGGTGTTTACAAGCTTTTTGAAGAAGAAAAGCCCGATGTAGTTGTCAACTTTGCTGCTGAAAGCCACGTTGACCGTTCTATTGAAAACCCTGAGATTTTCTTAGAAACCAATATTATTGGTACTTCAGTCTTAATGGACGCATGTCGTAAGTATGGCATCAAGCGATTCCACCAAGTTTCAACTGATGAAGTCTACGGCGATTTGCCACTTGATCGTCCAGATCTCTTCTTCCATGAAGACACGCCGCTTCATACTTCAAGTCCTTACTCATCAAGTAAGGCTAGTGCCGATTTATTGGTTGGTGCATATGGCAGAACTTACAATTTGCCTGTGACGATTTCTCGTTGTTCAAATAATTATGGTCCATATCAGTTCCCTGAAAAGTTAATTCCATTAATGATTCAAAGGGCTTTGAATAATGAAAAACTTCCCGTCTATGGTGATGGTGAAAACGTTCGCGACTGGCTTTATGTTGAAGATCACTGTAAGGCAATTGATCTAATTTTGGAAAATGGTAAGCCAGGTGAAATCTACAACATTGGTGGCCACAACGAAATGCACAATATTGAAATTGTTAAGTTAATTTGTGATTACCTCGATAAGCCATATTCATTGATTGAACATGTAACTGACCGCAAGGGACACGACCGTCGTTACGCTATCGATCCAGATAAGATCCACTCAGAATT
The DNA here is from genome assembly GCF_002553775.1 of Lactobacillus sp. UMNPBX16. Classification (NCBI taxonomy): domain Bacteria; kingdom Bacillati; phylum Bacillota; class Bacilli; order Lactobacillales; family Lactobacillaceae; genus Lactobacillus; species Lactobacillus sp. UMNPBX16. Next base: position 5,614 of record NZ_PCYU01000017.1, on the reverse strand, counting down.
AGGCTGGTTGCCAGAGACTATGTTCAAGGATGGAATCAAGAAGACTATTCAATGGTATTTGGATAACAAGGAATGGTGGGAAAACATCATTTCTGGTGATTACCAAAATTACTATGAAGAAATGTATGGCAATAGAAAGGTATTAGATAAGAAGTAATTATGAAAGGAATTATTTTAGCTGGTGGCTCGGGAACGCGCCTTTATCCATTAACTTTAGTTACTAGTAAACAACTATTGCCTGTCTATGATAAGCCAATGATTTATTATCCATTATCTACTCTGATGTTGGCGGGGATTAAAGATATTTTGATTATTTCAACTCCAGCTGATACGCCAAGATTTGAGGAATTATTGGGTGATGGTTCTCAATTTGGGCTTAAGTTAAGCTACAAGGTTCAACCAAGTCCAGATGGTTTGGCTCAAGCCTTTACTTTAGGCGAAGATTTTATCAATGGTGAGCCTTGCGCCATGATTTTGGGCGATAATATTTTTTATGGGAATGGTTTTACTGAATTGCTTAAAAACGCTACAGCTGATGCACAAAAGGGTAAGGCAACCGTCTTTGGCTATTATGTCAATGATCCAGAGCGCTTTGGTGTGGTTGATTTTGATCAAAATGGCAAGGCAATCTCAATTGAAGAAAAGCCAGCTCAGCCAAAGAGTAATTATGCAGTGACCGGCCTCTACTTTTACCCAGCAGGAGTGAGTGAAAAGGCTGCGCAAGTTAAGCCAAGTGCACGTGGTGAATTGGAAATTACCAGTTTAAATGAAATGTACTTGAATGAAGATGATCTAAATGTGCAATTATTGGGTCGTGGCTATGCTTGGCTTGATACGGGAACAATGCAAAGCTTAGTAGATGCAAGTAACTTTGTTAAAATGACGGAAGAACGTCAAGGCGTGTCAATCTCTGCTCCTGAAGAAATTGCTTATGTTCACGGCTGGATTAATGAAGATCAATTGCGCGAAGCTGCTAAGCATTATGGCAAGAGTCCATACGGCAAACACTTAAGATCGGTTGCTGAAGGTAAGTTGCGTTACTAAGATTGAATGAAGAAAGAAGATAAACATGGGACAAATTAAAGTAGAAAAAAATGTCGGCGGTATCGAAGGATTAGCTGTAATTACTCCAACTGTTCACGGTGATGATCGTGGTTACTTCATGGAAACTTTTAACCAAAAAGATATGATGGATGCTGGCTTTAGTATTAATTTTGTGCAAGACAACCAATCCAGCTCAACTAAAGGTGTGCTTCGCGGTTTGCACTTCCAAAAGCAATACCCACAAATTAAGTTGGTTCGCGCCGTTCGCGGTAGTGTTTTTGACGTTGCTGTTGACCTTCGTAGTGAATCAAAGACCTATGGTAAATGGTATGGCGTTGAATTGACTGCAGAAAACAAGAAGCAATTTTTAATTCCACAAGGTTTTGCACATGGCTTCTTAGTACTAAGTGATGTGGCTGAATTTTGCTACAAGGTTAATGACTTCTGGCATCCAAATGATGAAGGCGGTATGGCTTGGAATGATCCTGAAATTGGCATCAAGTGGCCACACCTAAAGGGTGAATATCCAGGCAGTCCTGATGCTTCTGGTTATACTTTGGATGATGGCACTAAGTTAAATATGGCTGAACGTGATCAAGAATGGAAAGGTTTAAAGGATACTTTCAAGTTTTAATTAGTGAGGTAAATTAATGAAAGTTTTTGTAACTGGAGTTAATGGTCAATTAGGTCACGACGTGATGAATGAATTGGCCAAGCGTGGCTATGAAGGTGTAGGTTCAGACCTTGCTCCTGAATACAGTGGCGTTGAAGACGGCAGTGCTGTTACCAAGATGCCATACGTTTCTTTAGATATCACCGATGCAGATGCAGTTGACAAGGTAATCACTGAAGTAAATCCAGACGTAATTATTCACTGTGCAGCGTGGACAGCTGTGGATATGGCTGAAGATGATGACAAGGTTGAAGCTGTCCGAATGGTTAACGTTGGCGGTACGCAAAACATTGCTAATGTTGCCAAGAAGTTAGACGTACCAATGGTTTACCTTTCAACCGATTATGTATTTGACGGTCAAGGCACCAAGCCATGGAAACCTGACTTCAAGGGTTACAAGCCATTGAACGTTTATGGTGAAACTAAGTTAGGCGGCGAAAAGGCTGTTGCCGATATTTTAGACAAATACTTTATTGTGCGTATCGCTTGGGTATTCGGCATCAACGGCCACAACTTTATCAAGACCATGCTTAAGGTTGGTTCTAACCATGATGAAGTTAAGGTTGTTGATGATCAAATCGGTACGCCAACTTACACCTTTGACTTAGCTCGCTTGCTCGTCGACATGATCGAAACTGACAAGTACGGTTATTACCACGCAACCAATTCTGAATTATCAGCAACCGAAAGCGGTTATGATGAAAATGGCACCAAGACTGGTTATATTTCCTGGTACGATTTCACCAAGGAAATCTATCGCCAAGCTGGTTACGACACTAAGGTAACGCCAGTCACCACTGCCGAATATGGTTTGTCCAAAGCAGTTCGTCCATTTAATTCTCGTTTGGATAAAAGCAAACTAGTGGATAATGGCTTTAAGCCATTGCCAACTTGGCCTGATGCCGTTAAGCGGTATTTAGAAATTTTGAAGAAGCAAGGCTTCTTTGACAATTTGAAATAGATGGAAAATGAGGCATTTGGGATGCCTCATTTTTTGTTTAAAGTAATAAATTTAAGGAATCATTCCTCCTTACACAAACTATTTTACAGTCTCTTAATAACAGTTAAGACATTATCACTTATTAATCACAAACACATATTAAACTATCAGATTATTTTATATTATTTGATAAATTTCTACGATATAATGTAGGTATATCAAATACTTAGGAGGTAACAGTGCTATATCATGGTACCACTCAGCTTAATGCTAGGCGCATAGAAAAGGATGGCTTCCATGTTCCTATGCTTGATATACTAAATGTTGAAAGAAATAAAAGAAATTGGAATAAATCGATTGGATCTTTAGGCTATGGATTGTATACTTTTGAAAATGATCCTCAATTAGCTTATGAATTTGCCAGTAAATTCGACCCAAAAAATCCAGTTGTATTTGAATTGCCTAATATAATACCGGAAAAGAATCTATTAGATTTAACAGATCCAGATACTAATCTATTATTTAGAAAGTTTTGTGAAGATGAGCGTAATTCTAAACATGGTGAACGGATTTACGATCATGTTAGGCACAGAGGAAAAGTAAAATCTTATGCTGGTGTTATGACAGAATTATTTATAATTTTTCTTAAAAAGAAATATAAGATAACTACCTTAGGAGTTAAAAGATGGACAGAAACTGATTTACCGGGTGTAAGATATGGTGTAGGAGCTAATGGAATTGAAGTAACCGTTAGAAATGCTCAACTTATTAATATGGGGAAAATAAATATATTAAGAAGGGAAGATATTTATGGATCTTAGCAAAGTACATTTTACTGAAAAAGATGTTCAAGATTTTATGGATAGTTTAGATATTGAAGCTATTTTAAAAAATATTGATAAGATGCCAAATGATGATGACTATGAATCTTCTTTTTCTCATGACATGGAGTTTAACTTAAAAGAAGAAACTGATAAAGATAAACTTATTTTTATGCAGGACTTAGACGATAAAACGAAATATAGAGTAGTGGTAAAAGATTTTGAAACGGATTTAATAGCATGACAGTTATAAACTTTTTAGGATATTCAGTTAATAAAATGCTTCTTGAACAAAAAGAACCTGTTGTTCAAAATAAACAAACTAAAATTGAAGTAAAACAACATTTTAATGTTAGATATAATGTACAAGATAATAAGGCCAATGTGATTTTATCTTATAATGTTGATAAAGATGCTCCTTTTAAGTTAGATGTAGAGTTAGTAGGTCACTTTTCATTTAATGTAGATGAAGATGCAGGAAATAGAGGATTTAATTATTACTTACAAACAAATGCTGTAGCAATTATGTTTCCATATTTAAGACAAGTTTTAACTACTTTAACCGCTTTAACTAATACAATGACTCCAGTAATCTTACCAACTATTAATATTGCAGAATTATTGAAGTCAACTAAACAAGACCAGTAAAATCAAGTAGCTAATCTATTTTTTGATTGCTATGCGATTACAGGGTAGGATGTGTTTTTTGCACATCCTATTTTTGTACTTTTGAAAGAGCAAGATCATTAAGATTTTGCTGATTAAGCCCGAGTTATAAAAGTTATATTCTAAATAGACTAATCTGTTATATACTAAACAATATGGAGGAGGATATTATGAAGATTAAAAAAAGTTTTGTCCTTTTAATAGGGATGCTGTTTGCTTTAACAGTAGTTTTAACAATTAATCAACCTAAGCAAGTAAATGCATCAGTTTTTCAAAAAACTACAGTACCTAAGAAATTCCGAGGTACTTGGTATGGTTATGATTATCAAAAGAAGCTCAAGGCATTTAAGATTACAAGTTCTAAGATTGTACTAGCTGGCTATGGTGATTCCAGTATGAAGACCAGAACTTATAAATATACTAAGCGTTCACACAATTCACATGCTGACTATAGTTCACACCAGTTGATTAAATGTAGTGGCAATAGAATGTTGATGAGCTATCCAAATGGTGAAACAGCAGCTGCATATGTTACTGGCAATCGTAAGAAACTCTATGTCGGTATTAATATGTGGGTAGATACATATTATAAGAGTAAAGCTGCAGCCAAGAAAAATCATCAAGCTGATAAAAAAAGAAGTAGAGCAGTCAAGCTTTTTAAATTAGTTTGGCAACAGTAGTATAAAAGGTTCAATTTAGAGGAGAATCAATGAAGAAAAAAACTTTATTAGTGATAGTCGCATTACTATGTTTGACTACCGTTTTGGCAGTTTCAAGCAATACTGTAAATGCGGATAGTATTGATCTTAAAGGCAATTATTTATATGATCGGCAAGGCAAAGCACATAAGATTCCGATCACTAGAAGAGGCAATCATACTAAAGCAGCTGAGCGTGTGGCTAAGTTGATTGCTAAATGTGTTGGTAAAAAGGCTGGGGATACGGATTTAACGAGAGTAGACACCGCGGCATACTATGTTTCGTTATTTGCTGCTCGTGATGCATATTCAATGAAAGCTCCATATTATAATAAAGCTTATGGCGTATTCATTGGCGGTTCATGTTCATGTGCTGGAACAGCTGATGCGATGCAAATGGTTTTGAAACAAATGGGCTTTAAAGCTAGACACGTTAACAAAAATAAGTATACACATCAATGGTGCACTTTAAAGATGGATGGCAAAAATGGTTACGCAGATGGTCAGGCCGGTTTTGCCAATTATGGTAGTTACTTTTCTAAGAAAAATAAGTATGTCATGATTCCAGCAACTAGCGTGGCATTTAAGAAAATGAATGGCGAGTTAGAATAATTAAGTTGTATTTTTGAATAAGATAGTTGAGGACTTTGTTCTTTTGAGCAGGGTCCTTTTTCGTCCATAAAAATAACAACTATATTATTTTATGATTAAATGCATATTTTTTAATGGATTGTCTGATAACAAAGGATTCTTAGAAACTGTCAAATCTTTTG
>NZ_PCYU01000016.1:0-31496 GCF_002553775.1 Lactobacillus sp. UMNPBX16 | reverse complement strand
GCATAGGGTTCATAGCCCAGAAATGCATTCAATTCAGCTTCTAACAAGTTATTAACAGCCTGTTGTAGCTCTTTGCGCAATAAATCATTTATTTTGTCTGGATTGAATAGAGCTTGAGCAAAATCTTTGGTAAAATCATTCATGAAGGAGTTCTTCTTTCTGTATGTGTTTTTTTGTTCAAACCAATCATACGAGAAAGGAACTCCTTTTTCTAATGTTTAAAGAAATAAATTTAAGGAATCATTCATCCTTACACAAACTATTTTACAGTCTCTGTTTAACATTATAGTTAGTCTGATTTACGTATCCCCAAGCACACATAATATCTAGTATTGGAAATAAAGTTTTACCATAATCAGTAATACTATATTTTACTTGAACCGGAACCGTAGGAATTACTGTACGTTTGATAATTTTATCAGCTTCTAATCCTCTTAGTTGTGCTGTTAAGGTTTTCTTTGGTGCGCTATCTAAATAACGGAGGATTTCACTATAGTGTTTTGTGCCATTTTCTTGTAAATAATGTAAGATCAAAGGCTTACATTTTCCGCCAATGACATCTAAAGTTACTTGAATTTTACTTAATACTGCTTTTTTGTCATATTTTTACCTTTAAATTCAAATCCTATTACGTGTTAATATTATGCAAATAATTTGGTAACCATTCACCTTAGAAAACTTACCATTCACCGATTTTTTATGGCAAAAAAATTAGAATTATCTATACTAATAATCAAATGAAGGAGGGGTGATCTTGAAAGTAAAATTCAATATTGATGAAAACTTACCTGAAGAAAAAGCTGAGTTTTGGCTACATAGAATGACAGATAAAATTAGTCAGATTGCTAATGAGCTGACTAATAAAAAGGAGTTCATCTGGTGTTTTCGTCGAGGGGACGAATATCCAGTAAAATTTAGTGAAATCTATCTGGTACAGGTGGAAAATGATAAAACTTACGTGTATACGGAGCAAGATACCTATTTGTATAAAGGACGTTTGTATCAAGTACAAAAAGTATTGCCGTCAGATTTCGTGACAGTATCAAGAAGCGCGTTGCTTAATTATCATCAGTTAGATCATTTGCAAATTCTGAGTAATGGTAATATTGATGCTATTTTGAATAATGAGTTACATGTGCAAATCTCACGACGAAGGATTAAAGAACTGAAAGAGAGGCTAGGATTATGAAACATGCTCGATATATGCTGGATAGTGGTTTGATGGGAATTGGAATTGGTATGACCTGGTTTGCAGTGGACCTATTATTTTCTTCTAACTGGAAAGATTTAGAAACGGCAAAATTATCAGCTGTTAATTTCTTGTTTTGGTTAATAATATCCTTCTTTATCGGTGTCTTTTTTTATTTTGCAGGTTGGATTTTTAATAATGATTCTTGGTCTTTGAGAACACAAATTGTAGTCAATTTCTTTGTTTGTTTAGTAGCATGGTTACTTTTCAATTTGATTATCAATAGTTTTAGCTATTCTTGGTCTTTACTAATGACTACAGTTATCAGTTTTATCATTATGTACACTATTGCTTATGGCACTTATTTCTTTCATTTATGGCATGAGGTTAATCAAATTAACAAAAAATTGAAGAAAAATGGTGAGTAAAATGACGGCATTATTAACAGTAGACAAATTATCAAAAACTTATCAAGCAACAAACAAAAAAGCAGTAAAAGATATTTCTTTTACAGTAGATCATAGCGATATAGTGGCTTTTCTTGGACTAAATGGTGCGGGCAAGACGACAACTTTAAAGATGATTTTGAATTTAGTTAGTCCTGATCATGGAAAAGTATATTTTGAGGGGAAAGAGATGACCAATAGCAATTTATTGCTCCTAAAAAATACGGGAGTTCTTTTGGAAGGCTCGCGGAATATGTTTTGGTCCTTGTCACCGATTGAGAATTTTATTTATTGGGGGTGGCCAACGAGGTTTATCTAGAAAAGAAGCGGAGCATAATGGCCTTCAATTGCTAAAGAAGTTTGGTCTGTTGGATAAAAAAGATACGACGATTACCAGTTTAAGTCGCGGGATGCAACAAATAGTAGGGATCTGTTGCGCAATGATTGCGCAGCCAAAATTACTGATATTAGATGAGCCGACCTTAGGGTTAGATCTTAAATCAGCTCAAATAGTAATTAATATTTTGAAAGAACTAAGTGCCGATGGCGTGGGAGTCTTGATTACTACTCATCAATTAGGTTTTGCTCAAAAAGTGGCTCAAAAAATTTTATTGATCAACCAGGGAGAGCTAGTCTTTTCAGATAATATGAAAGAAAGTCTGGTCAGATTGAATAAATGGACGATTTTGGAATTTACCTTGTCACAATCATTTACTGCTAAGGAAAAAGAAAAAATATCAACTTATTGTAATTTGACAAAAAAGCAGGCTGATCGTTATCAATTAGAAGTTAAATGCCAAAATGATTTACCAAAAGTGCTTCAGTTATTAGGAGAATTACCGATTAGTCAGGTCCAAACTAAAAAGAGAAATTTAGAAGATATATTTGAATACTACACAGGAGAAGAATAATGACGAGTTTAAAAGCTGAGTTCTGGCGACAAATGTGGCTGTATAAAAGATATTCATTTAGTTACTTTTCAGACTTTATTTTGCTAATCATGATGTTTATAGCTATCTTTCTTGGAGGTACCTTAGTAGGCGGCGGGGTAATTGGAACTTCACTGAATGCCTTGGTCATTGGCTATATTTTGTGGACTTTAATCCAGAACACAATTAGTCAAATGGGGATGACTATGACCAACCAAATGCAAAATGGTATTTTAGAGCAACAGTTTTTGATGCCAATTTCTGCTAGAAGATTATTTCTTAATAAAAGCATAGTTAATATCATTATTTCGGCGGTGCAGGCAGTGTTAGCATTAATAATCATTATGTTGCTAACTGATCATTGGATTAAATTTCCTATTGTTCTGGTTGTTCCTTTCTTGTTAGCTTTGGTGACTACTACTGGTTTAGGATACTTAGTTGTGAGTTTGATTTTGCATTTTAAGCGAATTGGCAGTACTTTAGCAATTTTTCAATATGTATATTTGGGAATTTTACTAATTAATTTTGAAAATTATTCTTTGGGAGTTAAGTGTTTATTTTGTCTTTTACCTATTTCTCCCATGGTTAGCTGGATGAGACTAGCTGTTAACCAACATCCCTACAGTCTAGGCTTTTACTTAGCTGCTTCTTTGTTTAACGCCGTGCTTTGGTTAATAATTGGACTGATCATGTTTGAAATTACTAATCGTAATGTGAGAAAAAACGGATCGTTAGCATTATACTAAGAGTTAAATTGATGAATAAGAGAAATAAATATGATTACAACAAAAATAATTGATTCACAGCACAAAGTAGATATTAATATTCTTAATGAGCCATTTAAATTATTCGGACAAATTTTGGTTTCTTATAATAACGGTAAATGGGATTATCAATTAAAAAAGTATTCATCAGAAAAAGTTACAGAAATGTGCTTTCCTGATGAAAATTATGACTATGATGCAATGAAAGAGAGTACATTCATTGGTGCATATGATGGTAAAAATTGTATTGGATTAGCAATTTTACAACCAGGATTTTTTAAATATATGTATTTATCTGATCTTAAAGTGAATAAAAACTATCGTGACCAGCATGTGGGCAAAAGTTAATAGCTAAGGCAAAGGAAATTGCCAAAGAAAATGACTATGCTGGACTTTACACACAAGGACAAGATAATAATCCAGGCGCATGCTTATTTTATTTGAAAACAGGTTTTTACATTGGTGGAATGGATACTAATGTTTATTGCCATACCAAGCAAGAAGGTAAGGCCGATATTATTTTCTATTGTGATGTTAAGTAGATATTACAAAAAAGCAGAAATATCATGTTGACGTAGGTAGGATAAACGGGTATAATTCTATTAGTTGAGAACAAGAAGAAGCACCCGCTTCTCGCCTAAGTTAAGTAAACCTCTAGGCTGATCGATAATTTCTGTTGATTAAAGGCGGGTATGATTCTTATAACCCGCCTTTTTCTTGTCCTCAAATTAACACGGAGGTGAACAGTTATACCAAGAAGTTTAATCTTAAACGACAGAATTCGCGCTCGCGAAGTTCGTTTAATTGATGAAGATGGTCAGCAAGTTGGTGTGATGAGTAAAAGTGATGCCTTACGTCGTGCAAGCGATGCAGGTCTTGACTTAGCTCTGATTTCTCCAAATGCTAAGCCACCTGTAGCACGTATCATGGATTACGGGAAGTACCGCTTTGAACAACAAAAGAAGCTTAAGGAAGCCCGTAAGAATTCCAAGACAGTCAGTGTCAAAGAAATTCGTTTGAGTCCAACTATTGAAGGTAACGACTTCGAAACTAAACTTAAGCACGTTCGTAAGTTCATTTCTAAAGAAGGAGCTAAGGTTCGCGTCTCAATTCGTTTTAGAGGTCGTGCCATCACTCACAAGGAATTAGGTCAACAAGTACTTGAAAAAATGGCCGAAGTAACCTCAGACATTGCTAATGTAATTAGTAAGCCTAAGATGGAAGGTCGTTCAATGTTCTTGATGCTTGCACCTAAGAGTGATAAGGACAAAAAGAAAAAGTAGTTAATTGGAGGAAATAGAAATATGCCAAAGATGAAAACACACCGCGCTTCTGCTAAGCGTTTTAAGAGAACTGCAAATGGTGGTTTAAAGCGTCACCACGCATTTACTGGTCACCGTTTCCACGGTAAGACAAAGAAGCAACGTCGTCACTTGAGAAAAGCTGCTATGGTTTCAAAGAGTGATATGAAGCGTATCAAGCAAATGGTTGCTCAAATGCACTAATACTTGTTCTTAATTAAGACAGACTATAGTAGGAGGAATTTTAAATGCCAAGAGTTAAAGGTGGAACAGTAACACGTCAACGTCGTAAGAAGATCATGAAGCTTGCCAAGGGTTACCGTGGCGCAAAGCACATGCAATTTAAGGCTGCAAGCACTCAATTATTCGTTTCATACAAGTACGCATTCCGCGACCGTAGAAGACGTAAGAGCGAATTCAGAAAGTTATGGATTGCTCGTATTAACGCAGCTGCAAGACAAAACGACATTTCATACTCTAAGTTAATGCACGGCTTGAAGTTAGCTGGTGTTGACATGAACCGTAAGATGTTAGCTGATATTGCCTACAACGATTCAAAGACTTTTGCACAATTAGCAGAAACTGCTAAGAAGGCTTTGAACTAATAACAAAAGAAATAAGCTGGGGAAATTTTCCTAGCTTATTTTTTTATCTATTTTTGAATTAATGCCCGTAATCTGATTTTTTCATCTGGCGTGGTAAAGGCTGCATCAACCGCGTTGAGATAAAGAGTAGTTTCTTCCTCGGGAGTCAAAGCAGTTTTTTCTTCGAGTAACTGATATTCATGAGGTAGATTAGTGTTAGATACAGTCATGTCGTCTGAATTTAGCGTAACTTTCATCCCCATGTGCAATAATTTTTTTATTGGGTAAGAATCAATCTGATCAAAAGCTTTGGTGTTCATATTTGAAGTGGCGCAACATTCCAATATGATTTGGTGATCAATCAGATATTGGGTAAGTGCTGGATCTTCAGTGCAGCGAATGCCATGGCCGATCCGTTTCGCGCCAATTTTTAATGCTTGACGGATTGAATCAGGTCCTGCAGCCTCACCAGCATGGATGGTATAAGGAACGTGTAATTCTTGGGCACGATTGAAAAAATGCTGGTAGTTAATGTTAGGGATCGGGCCTTCCGCACCAGCTAGGTCAAGGCCAACAACGCCATGACCTAAAAATTCTTTCGCTAGCTCAACCGTTTCCATGTTTTCTTTTTCATTGTGGGCGAAGCGCATCAAACAGAGAATTAAACCAGCGTGTAATTCAGGCTGATCTTTGTCTGCTTTTTGTTTTTGATAAAACTTCGTAATACCGCTGACTGCTGCAGCGATTACTTGTCTTTGCGTTAAACCATTTTTAGTATGTAATTGCGGTGCAAAGCGGATCTCGGCGTAGACTAGACCTTGTTGTTTTAATTCGCAAAGAAGATCAAACACAATCATCTCCAGATCATGCTTTGTCTGCATTAACTGGTTAGGTAAGTCAAACTTTTCCAAAAATTGTTCCAAGCTAGCGCAAGAATTATCAACTGACAATTCTTGCCGCAATTTTTGATCAGTTAACTGTGGCATGTGATGTTCCTGCATTAACTTCTTAACAGTAGCAACTGGGACAGAACCATCGAGGTGAAGGTGTAAATCGATGAATTTTCTCATGGTGATCCTTTCTATTGATTGATGATTTTGCTTAAATTGTTTAGTATTGTAACACTTTTTCATCAGAAAAAAACAAAAATTTCTAAAGCAAACCCATTTTTGATATGATATAAGGTGATAAAAAATGGAGGAAATTAACAGTTAAAAGATAGACAAGATACAAAGATCTGTTCAGAAATATAAAACATAGAAGCAGGTCAAAAACTAAAAATTTAATATTTTGTTCGCTTGTATTTATTTCACTCTTTGCTAAATTTATGTTTGTATTGGGGGTGAAACAAATGATCAAGGCTCAAGTAGTCGAATTAAAACCTAACAAGACCATGCAACAAGAGCTGGATAAGCTTTGTGATTATCGCAGATATTGCTGGAATCAAGCTTTAGCCACTTGGCAAGACATGTATGAAGCACGAACCTTAGATAAGGATAATAATCCCAGTCCAAATGAGCGCAGAATACGTGATGAGCTAGTCGATAATAAGGCAGACTGGCAGTTTGCTCTGTCTGCTAGATGCTTGCAATTAGCAGTCAAAGATTTGGCTAATGCTTGGAAGAATTTCTTTGATAAGGCACAGCCTGATTGGGGAAAACCACATTTCAAATCAAAGAAAGCCCCGCGACAAGGCTTTAAGACTGACCGGGCTAAAGTGGTTAATGGTAAGCTACGCTTAGACAAGCCCAGAGGCATTAAAACCTGGTTCGATATTCCAACATATGAAGCTTTAAAAATGAAGCAAATTAAAGTTGCTAGTGTCTTTAGAGAAAGAGGACATTATTATGCCGCTCTTTCTTATGAAGAAGAAACTTTGGTAAAGCCTAGAACAGGTAGAAAGACAGCTGTTGATGTTAATGTGGGACATTTCAACTACACTGGGGGCAAAATCAATGTTTTGCCATCAAGATTGCAAAAACTATACAAGCGCATTAAGCATTATCAGAGAATGCTGGCTAAGAAAAGACGGGCTAATGGCAAGTTAGCTGGCCAAAGCAATAATTACGTGCAAGTGAGAACCAAACTGCAACGTGATTATCGTAAAGTAGCCAACATTCAAAACGATCTTTTGCAAAAATTCACTACAAAATTGGTTAATAATTATGATCAAATAGTGATTGAAGACTTAGCCGTTAAACAAATGATGATGACGCACGTCGCTTCAAAAGGCATGCAGAGATCATTATTCAGTAAGTTTAGACAGATATTGACTTATAAATGTGAGTGGTATGGCAAAGAATTAATCTTGGCTGATAAAACATATCCATCAACCCAAAGATGTGCTAATTGTGGTTATGTTAAAAAAGGTGATGAAAAAATCACTTTGCAAGGCAACCAAAAACATCACACTAAGCACAATGAGTATATTTGTTATGAATGCGGTTATACTAATGATCGTGATGATAATGCAGTGTTAAATCTTTTAGCTTTAGCAAAATAATGAAAACGGGGCTGGCTAAGCCCTTAAGCTGCAAGAGTTAGTCAATGCGATTATTCCTAGATTGGAATATTGGAATACTAATGATGACAGCAGTAAATAAAGCGAAGAAAGGAAGGACTATATTTCTTTCTGATATGTAAAAAATATACATTCTTATACATATTTCTATGTTTTATATAGCAGTGTTGATATGCTTTTTAGACCAAAATATACAATTGATACGATTTACAATCTGGACCCCCAGAAGTTGAATGAAATGGACATTAAGGCGGTTTTTTCGGACCTAGATAATACATTGCTCGCCTGGAATAAATTTGAAACTGCCAAAGAAATGGATAATTTTAATCAAAAGTTAGCCAAGGCGGGAATCACTCTCGTGGTCATTTCTAACAATAATGCTCAAAGAGTGGGCAAGGTACTTGATCCTTACCATATCGAATTTGTCGCTAAGTCACGTAAGCCATTGCCATTTGCGATCACCAAGAAGCGCGAAGCAATGCATTTGCAAAAAGATCAGGTTATGATGGTTGGCGACCAACTAATCACTGACATGCAAGCAGGGAATTTGGCCGGCGTGAAGACTGTTCTAGTTAAGCCATTAGTTGAAACTGATAAGTGGAATACGAGAATCAATCGTTTCTTTGAAAAAATTATCTTTTTCTTCCTGGGTTTATCACATCGAGTAACATTTAAGAAGGAGCTATCAAATGGATGAGGATATTATTTGTATCGGCTGCGGTGCCAAGCTGCAATCCGATGATCCTGAAAAAGCAGGTTATCTGCCAAAAAGTGCACTAGATAAGGCAAAGCAAGAAGAAAATGCGGATGTTTATTGTCAACGTTGCTTCAGATTGCGGCACTACAATGAAATCATGCCAGTTGATTTAAACAATGATGATTTTTTGGCTTTGCTTAACTCTTTAGGACAAAAGAAAGCTTTAATTGTTAATGTAGTTGACTTATTTGATTTTTCAAATTCTTTGCTATCATCATTGAAGCGTTTTGTTGGAAATAATGATTTTATTTTAGTTGGTAATAAATTTGATCTATTTCCTAAAAACTCTAAGCAAAGTAAGATTAAGGATTGGATGAGACAAGAAGCTAACCGAATGGGGCTTTATCCTAAGGAAATCTTCTTGGTTTCAGCTAAAAAGAAGTTGAACTTGGAAGATTTGATCGCTTATATTAATAAGCAATCGCAAGACAAAGATGTCTATTTTGTAGGGACAACTAATGTTGGTAAGTCAACTTTAATCAATGCCATTATTGACATGATGGGTGATATTCAAGACCTGATCACCGCTTCACGCTTTCCTGGAACTACTTTAGACAAAATTGAAATTCCTCTAGAAAATGGTCACTTTTTGATTGATACGCCCGGGATCATGACCGAGAATCAATTGGCTACGCACTTAAATGCTAAGGATTTGGAGCTGGTCTCACCTAAGAAGCCTTTAAAGCCAGCTACTTACCAATTATTGCCTGGTAATACTTTATTCTTAGCTGGTTTGGGACGGATTGATTATCTCAAGGGCGAATCGACTAGCTTTACTGTTTACGTTGCTCGTGGAATGTATATTCACCGTACTAAGACAGCTAATGCGGATGACTTTTATAAAAAGCATAAAGGTGAATTGTTATCCCCACCAGCTGCAGATGATGAAATGGCACCACTAAAGGGTCAAGAATTTAGAACGGAATATAAGAGTGACCTTTTATTTGGTGGAATTGGTTTTGTGACTGTACCCAAGGGATGCGTTGTTAAGACTTACACACCAGATGGGATTGGTTTAGGTATTCGTCGTGCATTGATTTAGAGGTTTGCATATGGTTAATCCAAAATGTATTGAAAAAATGCCAACTGCTAAAGTTGAAGCAGAATTGGAACAAGAACAAGGTAAAGGTCGTCAGATTGGGATTATGGGTGGTACCTTTAATCCGGTGCATATTGCGCACTTGGTAGCGGCAGAGCAAGCAATGACTAAGTTGAAGCTGGATGAGGTCTGGTTTATTCCGGATAATATTCCACCGCATAAAAATGCGCCGCTGACTTCTGCTAAAGATCGGGCAACAATGCTTGATTTAGCTACGCGCGATAATCCTAGGTTTAGGGTAAAACTATTGGAATTGTTCCGAGGCGGCGTTTCTTATACTGTGGATACTATGCGTTATCTCAAGGAAAAAGCACCTCAGAATGACTATTATTTGATTATGGGCAGTGATCAGGTTAACAGTTTCCATACTTGGAAGGAAGCTCCGACCCTGGCTAAGCTAGTAACATTGGTCGGAATTCGTCGCCCAGGTTATCCACAAGATCCGCAATATCCCATGATTTGGGTTGACGCACCAGATATTCGCCTAAGTTCGACTGCTATTCGTCGCAGTGTCGCAACTGGCACTTCAATTCGTTACTTGGTACCAGAAGCCGTCAGAGAATATATTGAAGAAAAGGGGCTTTACCTTGACGAAACTAATTTTTAAAAATACTTATTCACCATTCTCTAGTGAACAAATTGTTGCTAAAGAAAAGGCAAACATGAAGAAAAAACGTTTTGAACATTGTGTTCGTGTTAGTGAAACTGCACGTAAGTTGGCTAAGTTAAATGGATATGATGAAGAAAAAGCAGCCTTAGCTGGCTTTGTTCATGATTATGCCAAGCAGGTACCGGTAGAAGAGTATCGTAAGGTAATTAAGGAACAGGATTTTGATCCAGATTTGCTTAATTGGAATCGGGCCATCTGGCATGGCATTGTGGGGATTTTCTTTATTGAACGTGATTTAAAAATTAGGGATCCTGAGATTTTAACTGCCGTACGTCGTCATACGACTGGTGATACTAAGATGACTACATTAGATAAAATTATCTTTGTAGCTGATTTTATTGAACCCGGACGAGATTTTCCAGGAGTTGAAGAAGCGCGCAAAGTTGCTTATGCTAGTCTTGATGAAGGGGTAGGCTATGAATTGCAGCACACCTTAGAGTTTTTAATTGAAAATAAAAATAAAGTATATCCTCGTACTTTAGAAGCATACAATGTATGGGGAATTAAGTAATAAAAAGGAGAAAAATATTGACTAGTCAAGAAATTTTAGATTTTACTACCCAAGCAATTAGTGACCGTCATGGTGAAGATACTGAAGCTTACGATATGCGTGGAATCAGTATTTTAGCTGATTACTATGTCATTACCAGTGCAGGCTCTAATCGTCAATTACATGCGATCGTTAACTCAATTGTTGATGCGGCTCACGAAAACAACTACACTGACTACCGTATTGAAGGTACCAGAGATTCTAACTGGCTTTTGCTCGATTTAGGTGATGTTGTAGTCAACGTCTTTACTAAGGAAGCACGTGAATTTTATAACTTGGAAAAGCTATGGGCTAACGGTAAGCAAGTTGAATTGAAGGAAGATTAAGCAATGAGTGTTGTTGGGATTATTGCGGAATTTAATCCTTTCCATAGTGGACATGAGTTCTTACTAAATCAAGCACGCTTGGTTGCTGGTAATGATCCAATTGTGGTGCTCATGTCTGGTAACTACGTGCAACGTGGTGAGATGGCGATTATGAGCAAGTGGGAGCGGGCTAAGGTGGCTTTGCAATCTGGTGCCGATTTGGTATTTGAAACACCATTTTCAACGGTAGTGGAACCAGCTGATCTTTTTGCTCTCGGAAACATTGAACAACTTGCTAAATTAGGCGTAACTGATTTAGTCTTTGGTGTAGAAGATGCTAACCTGAATTTTGCTTATTTGGGCAAAAGAATTGCGGAAATTCCCCAGAATCACATGGATTTTAGAGATTATAGCCAAACTTATTCAACACAATATAACCAAATGGTAGCGCATGAAGTAGGCTATGAAGTTAATCAGCCAAATGCTATTTTGGGGTTAGCGTATTCAGTAGCTAATCATAATTTAGGTTCACCATTAAACCTGCATCCGGTCAACCGAATTGGAGCAGGACATGATGACCTTTTACAAAGAGAAAAAGTTGTCCAAAGTGCCAGTGCGATTCGAAATTTATTATTGCATGGTGAAGATACAAAAAATTTAAAGTATTGGATGCCTAAAGCAGAAGCAATGGTGTTAGCTGAGCAGAAAATTTATCCTAATTGGAATTTGCTATACCCATTTTTGAAGTATCGAATTGAATCATCTTCAGTTGAAGAATTGCGTCATATTTATCAAATGAGCGAAGGGCTTGAATATAAGATGAAACAAGAGATTCATTTAGCCCGCGATTTTACAGAATTTTTGCGGCATATCAAGTCCAAGCGTTATACTTATTCCCGTTTGCGCCGTTTGAGCTTATATACTTTGCTTAATGTCACTCAGGATGATATATTGGCTAGCTTTAATCATGAGTCTTTGATGCTCTTAGGCTTTAGTAAGGTAGGTCGCAAATATTTAAAGCAACAGCGCAAGGAATTTCAGACAGAAATCGTCTCTAAAGTTGATAAAAGAAGTGCTAAGAACGGCTCTTTAGCTTTACAAGTTAGGGTAGACCGTTTATTTGAACAAATAATGGGTGTTGATCAAAACTTTGGTCGACGGCCAATCGAGGTGTAAAAATGTTAGAACTTAGTTTTTCTAGGATTCAAAATTCCAAAGAACCATTAACTCACATTGAACGTGATTTGGAAATGCGTCCAGAATTTTTTAAGCGTAGTAAAGATCTACTAATTGATGCGAAAAATGTAAAAGTGAGCGGTGACTTGTTCTATCAAGAACCATTTGTGACTGGCAGTTTTCATGTGACCGCTGATCTGGTTGTGCCATCAAGCAGAAGCCTTAAGCCGGTAAACTATCATGAAGATTTTACTTTTACTGAAAACTACCTTGACCGTAAGCCAACCAAGGAAGAATTGGAAGAAAACGATACTATTGTACAAGTTGAGAATGACCAAATTGACTTGCAAACAGCGGTAGAAGATAATATTTTACTCCATATCCCAACTACTATTTTGACTCCTGAAGAAAAAGAAAAGAATATTTTCCCAGAGGGTCAAGGTTGGGAAGTTGTTTCTGAAGCCTCTTTTGAAGAAGGCAAGAAGAACCAAGTTAACCCAGCTTTTGCTAAATTGAAGGTCTTGCTTGATGGGCAAGATAATGATAAGGACAATAAAAATAAGTAATAAATGTAATTGAAAAATATGGTGGACAATCAAAGAAAATTTTTACTTTGATTGTTTTTTAATCTTGTGTTAGAAGCAATTTTAAAGTATCCTTTAATTATAAAAACATTTTTTAATTAATTTATTAGTATTAGAAAACCAAATTGATCTACGAGGAAATGAATTAAC
The DNA here is from genome assembly GCF_002553775.1 of Lactobacillus sp. UMNPBX16. Classification (NCBI taxonomy): domain Bacteria; kingdom Bacillati; phylum Bacillota; class Bacilli; order Lactobacillales; family Lactobacillaceae; genus Lactobacillus; species Lactobacillus sp. UMNPBX16. The sequence continues at coordinate 18,471 of NZ_PCYU01000016.1, read as the reverse complement.
ATGGCAAAAATTCTAATTATTGAAGATGAAAAGAACTTATCTCGCTTTGTCGAGCTTGAATTGCAACATGAAAATTACGAGACTGTTGTTGAGAATAATGGTCGTAAGGGATTAGAAGATGCATTGAGTCAAGACTTTGATGCTATCTTGCTTGACTTGATGTTACCTGATTTAAATGGGTTGGAAATTGCACGTCGTGTTCGTCAAGTTAAGACTACGCCAATTATCATGATGACTGCACGTGATTCAGTGATCGACCGTGTTTCTGGTTTGGATCATGGCGCTGACGATTATATTGTTAAGCCTTTTGCAATTGAAGAACTTTTAGCTCGTCTTCGTGCAGTGTTACGTCGCGTTAAAATCGAAAAGGACGCATCAAAGGTTACTGTTGCTAAGCAAAAGATTGTAAAATTTAAGGATTTGACAATTGAAACTGCTAACCGAATTGTGCACCGTGGTGATGGCAAGGCAATCGATTTAACTAAACGCGAATACAACTTATTAATGACCTTGATTGAAAATAAGAACAACGTAGTTAGTCGTGATCAATTATTGAACAAGATCTGGGGTCCAGAATCTAATATCGAAACTAACGTAGTTGAAGTTTATGTACGTTATTTACGCAATAAGATTGACGCTCCAGGTCAACCATCTTACATTAAGACGGTTCGTGGTACCGGTTATATGGTAAGAGATGAAGATGATGATCAAGAATAAAGACGAGGAAAAAGAGGCCAAGCACTCATCGCTAATTGTGCGATGGGTTAGTATCGTTGCATTAACGATTACGGTCTCTTTTGTCATATTTTCAGTTGTTGCCTATCAAATTGTTAGTCATCAATCGATGGAACAGCAGCAAGAGACATCTAATAATGTAGTTACCACGATGGACCGGACATTAAGTTCTATTCAAGATGAGCTAGAGATCTCAAATGTAATTCCTGCTCTGTCACCGTCTACCAGGCGTATTTTGAGGGGCGGTCCTGCTATTAGCAAAAAAGATACAGAGAATAAAGCATTTAGTGATAGCCTGATTTCATCAATTTCGAATCCAGATATTAATGTAGCAGTTTACAACAAACATGATGAAATTGTTTTTACTAATGGTAATTCTGCACCTAAGCTAAAAGAATTTGCCGGCAACCAACTTGAAGAAGTAGTAAACCGAAAAAAAGGCAAAATGCTTTTAACCTACCAGAAAATCTATTCTGAGGTAAATGGCAAATTAACTGGCTATGTAGTGGTTTCTAATAGTATGACTTATTACAATAGCTTGATGAGTAATTTGCTTCATTGGATGGTAATTATTTCACTGATTGCAATAATTATCTTCATTGCAATTTCTTATATTTTGGTTGTTAATGTAGTTCGGCCAATTAAGACGATGTCTAAGGTGGCTAAGGAAGTTAATGCTGATCCTAATAGTGAGGCTAGAATTAAGGAACTACATCGAGATGATGAGTTAGAAGAATTAGCTACTTCGATTAATCAAATGCTAGACCGGATGCAAGGTTACATTGAGCAACAAAAGCAATTTGTTGGTGATGTCTCGCATGAATTAAGGACACCAGTGGCAGTAATTGAAGGGCATTTGAACCTGCTTGAAAGATGGGGCAAGGATGATCCGCAGATTTTGGATGAATCAATTAAGGCTTCGTTGCAAGAAGCTGATCGGATGAAACATTTAATTCAGGAAATGCTTGATTTAACTCGAGCCGAGCAAATCGATGTTCAATATCCGTATGAAGTAAGTGATGTTAATGAAATCATCCGCAGAGTGGTCGCTGATATGGCAATGGTTCATCCTGACTTCAAGATTCAGCTGGATGAGGATGATTTACCTGATGATACAGAGATTCAAATGTATCACGGTCATTTGGAACAGTTGCTAGTAATTTTGATCGATAATGGAATTAAATATTCGACTGATCGCAAGCAGATTAATGTTTCAGCTGGTGTAACTAAGAAGAATGTTAATATTATTGTGCAAGACTTTGGTGAGGGGATTTCTGAAGAAGATCAAAAGAAAATCTTCAATCGCTTCTATCGTGTGGATAAGGCTAGAACCCGTGAAAAAGGTGGCAATGGTTTAGGTCTATCGATTGCACAAAAATTAGTTGCTAGTTATAACGGAACAATTAGTGTTGAATCTGTTGAGGGTCAGGGCAGCCAGTTTAAATTGAAGTTCCCTCGGTTGACTAAGAAAAAAGCCGCTAAGTTAAGAAAATTAAATGAGAAGAAACAAATGCCTAAGAGTAATCTTGAGGCATAAACAAAATCCTATTAAATCAAGGTTTGGGTACCAAGATTTAATAGGACTTTTTTTCTCTAGAGGCTTAGGTATTAGAAAATAAGAAATAAAATGCTTCGAAAATAATTATAATTTTTATTAATTTAAGCGATATAATTAGCTAAAAATATTTAAACTTAAGGGATGTGACATAATGAAAGAACGCATTTTTTCAAGGAAATTCTGGCAGAAAGTTTTTAACTATCAATTGATTATCTGGTTTCTCTTGATGATTAGTTATACTTTTTCTCAGCGGAACAATCATTTTTATTTTATAGGGGATTTGTTCAATCTAGCTTTTAGTACGGCGATCATGGGATTGAACTTTTACGTGCAATTTAAAAAGGATTCCAGCAAGACTAATACTCAAATTGTTCGCTGGCTGACCATAGTAATTTTTCCTTTCAATTTTTGCTAAATTTGGCATATCACTGGGAATTTTTTGCTAAAAAACCTGCCGGCTATCGAGATTCTATTAGTATTACTGCTATGGGCGGTTTATATTTTCTTGCTAGTTCCAATTGCAGTTGTACATATAGATTCCCAAAGTATCGCATCCCTGTTGCAATCTATGGTTCAGCAATTTTGTTCGGCCTTAGTCATTTAAGTAATTTTGGCTGGCATGGAGAAAGTTTTACTGCAACAATTGCACAAGTTATTGGCGTAATGGGGAGCGCCTTTATCTGGGCAGAATTGTATCTCTATACAGGAAAACTATGGTTGCCGATGATCTATCACTTTTTAATGGATTATATTTCTGATTTGCAATCTGGTTGGAATTCTGCTGGCTGGTCTTGGAATGGCGAAATCACTGATTATATTTATACTGTATTAATTGTTGGCGTTCCATTGCTATTCTCAATTTGGATGCTTTTCGGTAAAAGAAGGCAAATAATGGAAGATAATACAGATTTGATTTTGAATCTAAACGGTAGGCAAAGCATGATTTAGCAGTGACTTATATTAAAGGGACTATAATGTATATGCAAGGGTAAAATAATTAAGAGAGGTCATAAATTATGAAACTTAAGAGAATTGTATTAAGTATTGTGGCTGGAACTGCGCTTTTGGTTCCTGCAGCTTTAGCGGGTCAAAATCAATTAACACCGGTAGTTCGGGCAAGTACTCTGAAGAATAAGATTACAACTGTTAAGAGCTATACCAATCCAACTTTGTATAATAAGAATGGTAAAGAGCTAGGTAGCCAAGATCGGATAAATTTTAAGAAACCGATCAATTTTTATGGTCAACCAATTGTTATTCAGGGACCCAGGGTCAGTGCTTTTATTAATCTTAATGGGATGCCACAAGCTATTGTTAATGGTGAAACCTATGCAGATTTAGGCGATGGTGGTTATGTCAACATGAAATCGGTTGGTAGCTATAACTGGAATAATAATGAGATCGGAATTATTAAAAACACCTATATTTACAATAGCAAGGGTAATCGTTTATCAACTTATCGCGGTGGCAAGGCTTATTTAACTAAAGGTAGCAAGATTAAATATGCTGGTAAAAGTTGGACTAATTATCCTGATTCATATTTTAATTTAGGTGATGGGACGTATTTAAAGTCTAATAACGTTAATACCATGAATGGAAAAGGCGTTTTGAAGCTGAATGCTAACACTGCTATTTATAATAAGAATGGTAAGCGTATTAGCTTTAATGGACAACAGGTTTTTCCTAAATACTCAATTATAAATTATGCTGGTAAGCGTCGTACTAAGACACAAACTGACGATTACTATTACACAAACTTAAGTGGTAGTAAATCATATGCAATTAAGAATTATAAGATTAAAGGTCAAGACTATTATTACATTGGCAGAGGTGCTTATATCAAGGCAATGAATGTTGGTCGCATCAATGGCAATCCGGTATTTCGTGATGGCGGTGCAACTACGATTGTTCCGCAGACAGATTTGTACATCTATAATTCTAAATTAAAGAAAACCAAACAATCTGTTAAGAAAGGACAAAAGATTAGAGCTTTAGATCCAGTTGTTCTTGGTAGTGGTGATATTGCCCAACTATTTTACAGAATTAAGGGAACATCTAACTATGTTTCCTGGGGTGATTATAGTGAGTATGGTTTTGAAGATGATGAGCACGTGGGCTACTTCAACTTTCGTGTTAGATTAAATCCTGTTAAAACTATTGAAAATGCCGCTACACGGGCCGCTGAAGAATCAGATTAATTGGGAGTGAAGACGTTATCCATTTGGATAGCGTTTTTATTAGATTATAGGAAGAGGATAAAAGTTCTTGGTGTTGATGTTTATACATTGCTGAATAGATTAGTAGTAATACTACGATTTACGATTGTTGGAGAGTTCGATGGAATAGGAGACAGCTCAATGATTAATGATTTACTTTCTGAAATTAGAATCGATTTTTGGCGTGACATAGGGTTAATTATTAATGATGAAAAGCTTTTTGATCGGGTAACTGCTAATTATGGCTATCATGAAATTATGTATCAAAATATTGATCATTTTTTCATAGAAACTAATGACGATGATTTCATTAAACCTAAGCGAAAAACAACGTTTGAAGAAATTTATGATTTCTATTGCCTAGATCAACATATAAAAAATGTGATGATGATCAGTCTGCAATTGTTTGAACAAAGCTTCAAGGTAGCCCTTGCAGAAACAGCTCTTATTGAGAATGGTAAAAATTTCACCAGAAATCTTAATCCACGAACAATTCATCAAAGGCAGTTTCTAAATGAAAAATATCAATTAAAAGATGGGCGAGTAATTCACCGCGGTGATGTGAAAGCGCGCATGCGGCATATTAAGCAAAACTATCTTGAGCCATATGAGGGATATACTGAGGCTCATGGTGAAGCAGGGATCGGACTGATTATTAAAGAAATGTCATTTGGTGTTGCAACGAATTATTTCTTTTTAATGCCCATCAAAGCCAAAAAGATTGTTTTAACACGTGTGTTTAAAGAAAAGATAACTCTCCGTCAATTTGAAGAATGGCTAAATGAAATTAGATATTTTCAAAGACGAGCTGCCCATAACTTCTCGCTGTTGATTATCAAGGAAAAACGGCAATTTTTGTATAAATTAGTACTGAATAATTTGCACCAGCTGGCAAATCAAGAACCATGTGAATTAGCTGAGGAAAGAATCAACAAGATTGTTCAAGATTATTTGACGAAGTATCCAATTGAAAAAGATTTTTTGAATAAAGTTTTTATGGAGAAAAAGGATTAAGTTGAAGTTTTTTATAATGATCTTTCTTCAAACAAATGACCATAGGAACTTAAAATTCTAGCTAAATCGATCCAAGTAAGACTAATTGTTTTGGTATTATCATTGGGATGCACACCAACTAAATTGTTTTCTTCCATTGCTGCTTGATCGACAATCAGGGGAATTTTATTACTTTGATCATTAAGCAGGCTAAATGGGGAAACAGCCCCTGTTTTAACTTGCAGTTTTTCTTCTAGTTCAGCTTCAGTAGCGAAGGTTAAACTAGAGGAGAGTAATTCAGCTTTAGCTTTTTGCCAATCGATTTTTTTATCTTCGGGTAACATTAGTAGATAATAATTTTTGGCGTTACGGGTTTTAATAAAAAGAGTTTTACATTTAGCAAAATCTTCATCTTCTAAGTATTTATCTACCTCTTTAGTTGTAAAAACTGCTGGATGAGAGAATACTTGATAGTTAATATCATGATCATCTAAAAGTTGTAATATTTCTTGAGTATGCATATTTTCCTCCTAATAAAAAAGTCAGGATTTTACTCCTGACTGATAACTATTTACGCTTTTGCTTACCTTTGTTGCGGTTACGTAGGTTTTGGTGTAATTCTTTCTTAGCTTCGCTGCTGGCAGTACTTTGTCCACTAGCAGTATTAAACAAAGCATCCACTTTTTCTTTAGTAACAACAGTTTCAATTGGCTTGTCTTTTAGTTCATCAGCAATATGCTTCTTAACACTAGGTGTAAGGACAAAGGTAACGATTACTTGTTGGATAATCATTACTAAGTTACCAGCAGCCCAGTAAAGAGCTAAGGCACCAGAGAAGGATAAACTGAAGAACAAAGTCATAATTGGGTTAACAATCATCATTGATTGCATGGTCTTCTTTTGTTCTTCTGGAATACCAATTAGTGAGATATAACCTTGAATAACGGTAAAGACAGTCGCAATAATGGCTAAAACAACAGATTTGGAACTTAGAGAAATACCAAAGAATTTGGATTGTGCCAATTGAGGTGAATAGAATACCGCTTGATAAATTCCCCACATAATTGGTAACTGAATAATTAATGGCAAGCAGCCCATTCCACCAGTTAATGAAACTTGGTTTTTAGAGTAAAGCTCTCTTTGCCAAGTTGATAAAGTCATTTGTTGGTCAGGGGTGATCCCCTTGTGTCTCATTGCATTTTGAATCAACTTCATTTGCGGTTGCAGACGAGCCATTTTTTCCTGTTGACGTACACTCTTGTTTTGCTGTACTAACATCAATGGCATCAAGATTACACGTACAACTACCGTAATAATCACGATTCCCCAACCAGCACCATTATCGCCGCCAATCATGTGCGCGGTTTGAATCATGATATTTTGTAAAGGTCGGCCTAACCATTGGTAAACCCAACCGTAAATACCGCTGTGCGGTGCAACGTGTGGATCAGTTGTTGCCCCACAGGCACTTAATACAAGAGTAGCTACTGCTAATAAAGCCAGTACTCCAGCGTATCTTTTAATTTTTTTCATTTAAATAAATCACCACTTAATTTCTATCTAAAAATGTATGTCTCTAATATAATACATGAAAATCATGCATTTTTTCTACACCTGGAACCGATTCTTGACTAATATTTTGAATTTGGGCAAATCCAGATGCAGTAGGTAGTTTTTCAATAAAGCGGTCGATTTTATCACTGTCTGCTTGTAAATAGATTGTAACGGTACCATCTGCATTATTTTTAACAGTGCCAGGAATACCCATCTTGTTAGCTAATGCCATGGTTGACCAACGAAAGCCAACGCCTTGAACTAAGCCTGAACAAATTAATTTTCTTGTTTCCATTTTTATCTCCCTTATTTAAATTAAGTTCAACTTTGATTTTAGCATGATCAAAATAGATTATCAGTTATAATAGATTTTGAATACAAAAAGGAGAAAAATATGCAACAAATTAGTTCAGTTAATAATGCAACGATTAAGAAATTAGCGAAGTTAAAGCAAAAAAAATATCGTGATGATGAAGGTTTATATTTAATTGAAGGTTTTCACTTGTTTGAAGAAGCACTTAAAGCTGGTAAAAAATATCAGTATATCTTAGGTACTGAAGAAGCACTTGATCAAGCAGATAGTGAATATGAAGTTGATTTAAGTGGGAAGAATGTCGTATTAATTAACAAAGCGATTGCTCGCCACTTAAGTTCGACTAAGAATTCTCAAGAAATTTTTATGGTATTAAAAATTGATCAACCAAAAGAATTTCCATTTAACTATGGTAAATGGGTTTTGCTCGATAATTTAGCTGATCCAGGTAATGTCGGGACAATCATTAGAACTGCGGATGCAGCTGGCTTTGATGGAGTAATCCTTTCACCAGAGAGTGCTGACTTATACAATCCTAAGACGCAACGAGCAATGCAGGGCAGCCAATTCCACATCGATTTAATTAAACGTGATTTGGCTGACGTAATCACTGATTTTCAAGCTGCTGCTATTCCAGTTTATGCTTCAATGCTTGACCGCTCAGCTAAGCAATTACCTGATTTTGAAAAAGTGCCACAACTTGCCTTAATTATTGGGAACGAGGCGCATGGCATAAGCGAAACAATTGCTTCTTTAGCTGATGAAAAGCTTTATATTCCAATTAAAGGACAAGCTGAATCGCTTAATGCCGCTGTTGCAGCAGGGATCATGATCTATCACTTTGCTTAGCACTTGTAATTAGTAAGTAGATCTACTATAATAATTTTAGTAATACTAAAAAGTATTTTATATAATAGTATTTTTACTGGAATTATATAATACGGAGGGACTTACCTATGCAAGAAGTTAAAGAGAAAAAGGACGCAGCTCCTTGTAAACCAGAAGATTATGAATTATGTGGTCATTTTGTTAGTGCGTTTAAGATTATTGGCAAAAAATGGAATGGCTTAATCATCAGTTCTTTGTGTGATACACAAGATATGCGCTTTAAGGACTTGGCACGAACTGTCGAGGCTTGCAGCGACCGTGTCTTAGTTGAACGTTTGAAGGAACTTGAAAAGGACGATATTGTTAAAAGAAGCGTCGATCAAAGTACCGGTATTATTTCATATGGTTTGACTGAAAAAGGTGCGGAACTTAAGCCTGTTTTTGATCAAGTACATAATTGGGCAGATAAATGGGCTTAAGCTATTGACATTAAGTAAGCATAGAAGTATATTACTTATTGTAAGTTGCTTATTTAAAATAAGATTAGGTGAAAGGAGTACGAAAATGAAATCTTTAAGTATGATGAATGTTAATACTGACTGTTGTTCTTGTGTATCTAACATTATTTTTAATACTCAAGAACTCAGTTTTCGTATTTCCGAATAGCTTTAATCCAGAGATCAAAAAGATTTACGTTAGCTGAAAAGACGTAGATCTTTTTTATATTGTTTAAAGAGACCTATGGGAGTAGGTCTTTTTTTGTATGATTGGGGGATTTTTAATGAATTGGACAGTTATCCAGCAAGCTCTACCAATATTTGCGCGCGGCTTTGAACTGACCTTATGGCTTTCATTGATTGGCATTGTTGGCTCAATTATCGTGGGCATTATTGTCAGCTTAGTACAATATTTTAAACTACCAGTACTAAGTCAAATTTCAACGGCATATGTTGAATTAGCTAGAAATACACCGCTTTTAATTCAACTTTTCTTTTTATATTATGCCTTTCCAGTAATTGGCTTAAAAATGTCCGCTGAGGTCTGCGGCATCATTGGCTTAATCTTTTTAGGTGGAGCATATATGGCTGAAGGCTTTACCGGTGGTTTTAATGGCGTAAGCCCTAGTCAGATTAATAGCGGTAAAGCATTGGGAATGAACAACTTACAATTAGCTCGCTATGTGGTTTTTCCACAAGGATTTAGCCTAAGCATGCCGGCTTTAACCGCCAATATTATTTTCTTAATTAAGGAAACCTCGATTTTTTCAGTAATTGCAATTCCGGAGTTAACTAATACAGCCCTTGACTTGATTGGGATGTATTACCATTCAAATGAATATTTATTGATGCTGGTAATTGCTTATGCGATTATTTTGATTCCAATTATTTTATTATTAACTTGGCTTGAGAGGAGAGTACGGTATGCTTCATTCGGGGATTAATGTTTTGTTTGAAGGAAGTAACTTTGCCCGTTTGATGGCAGGGCTATGGACCTCGATTTGGATTGCAGCTTTGTCACTAGTAATTGGCTTGGCTGTAGGAACAATTTTTGGTATTTTGAGAACTTTTAAAAATCGTCCATTGCGTTTTGTTTTGCGGTTGTACTTAGAATTCTTCAGAATTGTGCCAACCGTAGTTTTACTGTATTTGGTTTATTATATTTTGCCAAGAAGCTTGCACGTCAATTGGCCAGCTACTTGGATGGCGGTATTAGCTTTCTCAATGTGGGTAGCTGCTGAGTTTAGCGATATTGTTCGTGGTGCATTGGAATCAGTACCCAAAACGCAGCGTGAATCCGGCTTAGCGTTGGGTCTAAATCGCCTGCAACTGTTCCGTTATGTCTTGTTGCCTCAAGCAGTTAAGTTAGAACTACCAGCAACAATCAACTTGGCTACTAGAGTAATTAAGACCACTTCTTTATTAATGATTATCAATATCATGGAAGTAATCAATGTCGGTCAACAAATCATTGAAGCAAATAATCAACAATATCCAGCTGGTGTGTTCTGGGTATATGGCTTTATCTTTATCTTGTATTTTATTTTGGATTATCCCTTGTCTGCATGGGCAAAACGATTAACTGCTAAGAATTAGGTGAATGAAATGACAGAAGAAGTTTTAAGAGTAGAACATTTAAATAAATTTTATGGCAAGTATCAAACTTTGTTTGATATCAACTTTAGCTTAAATAAAGGCGAGGTATTGACCTTATTGGGACCTTCTGGTTCAGGAAAAAGTACTTTGCTGAGAACGGTGAATGGGCTTGAAGAATATGAGGGTGGCGCAATTTATTTTCACGGTAAAAAAATAAATCCTAGTCCGAAGGAATGGCAATTGTTGCGCCAAAAGATTGGGATGGTCTTTCAAAGTTATGACTTATTTCCCAACTTATCCGTGATGGAAAATATTTTATTGGCACCGGTAAAAGTTCAAAAACGTGATGAAGCTGAAGTTAAACAAGAAGCAGTTAAGTTATTAGAGCAAGTCGGTTTAGCTAATTATGCAAAGGCATATCCGCGTGAATTATCAGGTGGACAAAAGCAAAGAATTGCGATTGTGCGTGCTTTGATTATGCATCCCGAAGTAATGCTCTTTGATGAGATTACTGCTTCGCTTGACCCTGAAATGGTTCGCGGCGTGCTAGATATCATGCAAAGATTATCTGATAACGAACATATGACGATGATCATTGTTACGCATGAGATGAACTTCGCTGCGAGAATTGCCGATAAGGTGCTATTTTTAGAAGACGGAAAAATTTTGGAAGAGACACCAGGCAAAGAATTCTTTACTAAACCTCAGACTAAGCGGGCACAAGAATTTTTAGAGAGTATGGATTTTTAGGTGTGAATGATGGCAAAAAAGATTTTTAATTGGATCATGGCTGTCCTCTTTGCGGTAGTTGTGGTAATTGCTGGTTATTTTGGAATTACGCGACCAGGAATTAACGGCACTGCTTCAGGCGACAGATGGAATAATGAAAATAATGTATCTTCAATTAAACGTCGTGGCTATTTAAGAGTGGCTGTCTTTGGCGATCTACCGCCTTATGGCTGGGTTAATTCACAAGGTAAGCGTGTTGGCTATGACGTGCGCCTAGCTCGCAGAGTGGCGAAAGATTTGGGCGTAAAACCTAAGTTTATTCAAGTTAATGCCAATAATCGAATTGATACCTTGAATTCTAATAAGGCTGATATTGTTTTGGCTAACTTCACTTTGACACCAGAGCGTAAAAGCGTGGCTAGTTGGACTAAGCCATATATGAAAGTATCGGTTGGGGTGATTTCCCCTAAGTCAGCTCCGATAACTAGTCCAAAACAATTGAAAGGAAAAAGCGTGATCGTTACTAAAGGGACGACAGCAGAGAACTATTTTACTAAACAAAAAGGCGTAAACTTGCTTAAGTTTGACTCGAAAACTCAGCAGTTTAACGCGATTAAAAATGGCCGTGGTGCAGCTTTGGCCGATGATAATTCTTATCTGTATGCTTGGGTTAAGCGTAATCCTAAGTTTACTGTTGGAATTAAAACTATTGGCCCTAACCAATACATCTCTGGTGCGGTGAAGAAGGGCAACAAGTCACTGCAAAAATGGATGGATCGTGAGATTACCAAATTGAATCGCGAAAGCTTCTTTACTTACGATTATAATAAAGAATTGAAGCCATACTTTGGTAAGGAAATTAGACCAAGTGACATTGTTTTGCCACAAGGTAAATAAAAAGCTTGCAAGAAACAGGTAAAAGAAATATCATATTAATTAATTACTGAGATCAAGACTAGTAGCAGATATTTTTTCTGAACAGAGAGTCTTCTTTCAAAAGCTGCAAGAGAAGATAGAAAGAACGCTGTGAATTTCATCTTGGGAGTAGGATCTAATCAATTCCGGTATTTCACCGTTAACGAAAACTTAAGTGTGGGCGTATTGCGTCCAAACTAGGGTGGTACCGCGACGCTTCGTCCCTATTGGAGACGGGGCTTTTTTGTTTTGAAAGGAAAGATTTAATGGACTTATTTGATAAGTTAAAAGAGCTCCATGAAGAAGGGCTTAAGCAAATCAACAAGGCTAAAGACGAAAAAACTTTGAATGATGTCAGAGTTGAACTTGTTGGTCGTAAGGGCGAATTAACTAAGATTTTGCACTCAATGCGTGAAGTTGCGCCAGAAAACAGACGTGAAGTTGGACAAAAGGTTAACGAATTACGTGACCTGTTCAATGCTCAATTAGACGAAGCTAAGGAAAAGATTGTCAAGGCTGTTCTAGCTAAGAAGCTTGAAGATGAAAAAATTGATGTTACTTTGCCAGGACGTGAAGCACACCTTGGTTCTAAGCATCCAATCAACATCATCTTGGATGACCTTGAAAGCTACTTTATTGGTATGGGCTATCAAGTAGTTCAAGGTCCAGAAATTGAAACTGATCACTACTGCTTTGAAATGATGAATATCCCTAAGGATCACCCAGCTCGTGACATGCAAGCTACTTTCTACATTGATGATGAAGATTTGCTTAGAAGTCAGACCTCAGGTGATCAAGCTAGAGTCCTAGAAAAGCATGACTTCTCAAAGGGTCCACTTAAGATGGTTGGTCCAGGTAAGGTATACCGCCGTGATGATGATGATGCTACTCACTCACACCAATTCATGCAAATGGAAGGTTTAGTAGTAGATAAGAACATCACGATGAGTGACTTAAAGGGTACCTTGGAAATGATTTCTAAGCATGTCTTTGGTCAAGATCGTGAAACTCGTTTGCGTCCAAGCTACTTCCCATTTACTGAGCCATCAGTTGAAATGGACGTTTCATGCTTTAACTGTGATGGTAAGGGCTGCCCAATTTGTAAGTACACTGGCTGGATCGAAGTTTTAGGTGCCGGAATGGTTCACCCTAATGTTTTGGAAAATGCTGGCATTGATTCAACTGTTTATGGTGGTTTTGCCTTCGGTGTTGGTCTTGATCGTTTCGCTATTTTGAAATACGGTATCGATGATATTCGTGACTTCTACACCAATGACGTACGTTTCTTAGAACAATTCCGTAAGGAGGAAAGATAATAGATGTTAGTTTCATATAACTGGTTAAAAGATTTTCTTGATTTAGATGGTCAAGATCCATACGAATTAGCAGAAGAAATTACTCGTAGCGGGGTTGAAATTCCTGACCGTATTCACCCAATGGATGGCTTAAAGAAATTAGTTGTCGGTCATGTCCTTGATTGTGAAGGCGTTGAAGGTACTCACTTACATTTAACTCACGTTGATGTCGGCGAAGATGAACCTTTACAAATTGTTTGTGGTGCACCTAATGTTGCTGCAGGCGAAGATGTGATTGTTGCTCTTCATGGTGCCCGCATTGCTGGCAATGAAAAGATCAAGAAGGGTAAGATCCGCGGCATGGAAAGCTACGGCATGATCTGTGGCTTGCAAGAAATTGGTTTCAGCGACAGCGTTGTGCCAGAAAAATTTGCGGATGGTATTTATGTCTTCCCAGAGGATGCGGAAGTTAAGCCAGGTCAAGATATTTATGAAGCACTTGGCATGGATGACTATATCTTAAATTTTGATATTACACCTAACCGTGCTGATACTTTGAGTATGGAAGGCGCAGCTTATGAAGTTGGCGCAATTATTGACCAAAAGCCAAAGGTTGAAGAAAAGGTTGTCTTAAAAGAAGATGGTCCAGCCTGGACAGATTCACTCGATGTTAAAGTTGATGAAAAGCTTGCACCTAAGTTTTACTTACGTAAGCTCGAGAATGTTAAGATTCAAGACTCACCACTTTGGTTGCAACGTCGTCTTTGGAATGCAGGCATTCGTCCAATTAACAATGTAGTTGACGTTACTAACTATATCATGCTGTTAACTGGTCAACCAATGCATGCTTATGACGCTAAGACTTTTGCTAACGGAAAGTTTGAAGTAAGACTTGCTAATAAGGATGAGAAGCTTACTTTGCTTAATGAAAAAGAAGTTGACCTTGACCCTAAAGATATCATCATTACCGATGGTAAAAAGCCAGTAATGATGGCTGGTGTCATGGGTGGACTTGATTCAGAAATCACTTCAGAAACTACCGATGTCATTCTTGAATCAGCCATCTTTGATCCAACTTTAGTCAGAAAGGCAGCACTTCGTCACGCTAACCGGACCGAAGCTTCAAGTCGCTATGAAAAAGGCGTTAACTGGGATGCCGCTGAAAAGGCAATTAACATGGCTGCGCTTTTACTTAGAAATGACGCTGACGCTACTGTTGATGAAGGTATTCTTAAGGCAACTGACCAAAAGCGTGAACCAGTTGTGGTTAAAACTACTGCTTCATACCTCAATAAAGTATTGGGCACTAAGTTATCAGTTGATGAAATTGTAAAGATTTTTGACCGTCTTTGCTTTAAGGTAGATGTTGATGGTGATAATTTAGCTGTCCATGTACCAAATAGAAGATGGGATATTTCAATCCCAGCCGACTTAGTTGAAGAAGTAGGCCGGCTTTATGGCTATGACAACCTTGAATCTACTCAACCTGTTTTGCCAGAAACTCATGGTGGCTACTCAGAAAAAGAAGAAATGATGCGCCGCATGAAGGCAATCGTTGAAGGACAAGGCTTGATGGAAGCTATTTCTTACTCATTGACTTCACCTGAAAAGGCCGTTCGTTACACTAAGGATCCAAAAGAATTAGTTGAAGTTAAATCACCACTTAACTCAAGCCGTTCTGCAATGCGTGAGAATTTGATGACTGGATTGGTAGATGCTGCTAGTTACAACTTTGCTAGAAAGCAAACACAATTAGCTTTATTTGAACAAGGCAGAACTTATGACCATGATGGTGGTAAATTCAACGAGCATGAACATTTAGCAGCTATTTACTCTGGCAATACTTTTGCGGAAAATTGGCAACATTTAACCCAAAAGGTAGACTTCTACTTTGTTAAGGGACAGTTAACCAATTTGTTCAATGCAATTGGTATTGATCCTGAAAAAGTGGTTTATGAGGCTAAAGGCATTAAGGGGATGCACCCAACTAGAACTGCAGGAATCTATATTGATAAGCAATATGTTGGGATGATCGGAATGATTGCTCACGCTGTAACGATTGCTGATAAGGCACTTCGTGGTAGCGAGCTTTATGGCTACGAAATTGATCTCGATACAATTATTCCAATGTTAACTAAGGGCGTAACTGCAGTGCCTGCACCTAAGTTCCCAGCAATTCAACGTGACCTTTCACTTTTAGTTGATAAGCCAGTTACTAACCAAGGAATTGAAAACGTCATTAAATCTAATGCTGGTAAGTACTTAACTGAACTTAAGGTAATCGATGTTTATGCTGGTGCTCACATTGATGTTGGTAAGAAGAGTATTGCTTACAACTTAACCTTCTTGAACAGAAAAGATACTTTAACCGACGATGTTGTCAATAACGCGATGGATAAGATTGTTGCTGCTCTTGAAAATGATCTTGCGATTAAAGTTCGTTAAAGGTTGACATTATTGACGTAAATTAATATTATTGATCAGTGCAAGATAAAGAAAATTAATTTCTGAGGAGTTAAAAATATGCCTGAAAAATCTTATCCAATGACTGCTGAAGGTAAAGAAAAACTTCAAGCAGAATTAAAGAACTTAAAATTAGTTAAGCGTCCAGAAGTTATTGAACGTATTAAGGTTGCGCGTTCATTCGGTGACTTGTCAGAAAACTCCGAATATGACGCAGCTAAGGACGAACAGAGTCACTTGGAAGACAGAATTGCGCAAGTTGAAGAAATGCTTAAGTATGCGCAAGTTGTTGATGCAGAAAGCGTTGATCCTAACGAAGTTTCAGTTGGTAAAACAATTACCTATACTGAAGTTGGTACTGATGATCCAGAAACTTACACTATTGTAGGTAGTGATGAATCAGATCCATTGAATGGCAAGATTTCTAACGATTCACCAATTGCTCAAGCTTTATTGGGCAAAAAGAAGGGTGAAACCGTATCAATTACCACTCCTGGTGGCAAGTTTGACGTTGTAATTAACGAAGTTAAAGCCTAATAATAAAAAGGGAGGGTAGCTATGACTATCTTCCTTTTTGTTTTTTTGAAAGGATTTTAAAATGAGAACAGTTGGTATTATTGGCATGGGCCATGTTGGTGCAACCGTTGCCTATACTTTATTTACGCACAGTATGGTTGACGAACTGATTTTAATTGATAAAAATGAAGCTAAAGTAAATGCTGAATACAATGACTTGCATGATACTTTGGCTAGAAATGATAGCTATGTTAATGTGCGAAAGCAAGATTGGGACGGCTTAGAAGATGCTGACATTATTATTACCGCTTTTGGTGATATTGCGGCTTCAGTTAAGACAGGCGACCGCTTTGGTGAGTTTGAATTAAATGCAAGAAATGCCAAAGAAGTTGGTGCAGATATTAAAGAATCAGGCTTTCACGGCGTTTTGATCAATATTTCTAATCCATGTGATGCAATTACTCAAATTTTGCAAGAAACTTCTGGTTTAAAGAAGAATCGCGTCTTTGGTACTGGTACTTTCCTTGATACTGCAAGAGTTCAAAGAATAATTGGTGAAAAACTTGGTCAAGATCCACGTAACGTAGAAGGCTTCGTTTTAGGTGAACATGGTTCTTCACAATTTACAGCCTGGTCAACGGTAAGAGTTAACAACAAGATTGCTTTCCAATTGTTTGGTGATGAAGAACAAGAAAAGATTAGTGAACAATCAAATAAGAATTCCTTTATTGTGGCTAAGGGAAAGGGCTATACTAGCTATGCTATTGCCACTTGTGCTACTCGTTTAGTTCAAGCAGTCTTTAGCGATGCTCATCTATATTGTCCTGTTTCAGTTTATAATCCTGAATACAAGACTTATATTGGTTATCCAGCTATTATTGGTCGCGACGGCATTGAGGAAGAAATTGAATTAAAGCTTACTTCTGAAGAAAAAGAAAAGTTGCAAGCTGCTGCAGATAAGATCAAAGAACACTTGAAGCAATTGAAGAAATAAAAAATAGTCATTATAAAAAAATAAGGCGAGAATTACAGTCATTGTAGTTCTCGTCTTATTTATTGCTTATTTTAGTTTTACATCCCAAGCGGCAATTTGCTTGTTGCCGTAGTATTTCTTGTAAATTTGCTTGGTCTTTTTGGTCTGGTATGCTTTAACAATTTCTTGATAAATCTTTTTATTTTTATCCTTGGTGCGGGCGCAAATAATATTGATCCATTGCTCAGAGTCTTTATTCAATGGTTCGACAAAGATAGTTTGCTTGTCACCTAGATGTGCAGGGCCAGCAAAGTCATTGTTGACGACAGCGGCATCAACATCATCGATCACGCGGCTAGTTTGTTCAGATGCAACTTCTTTAATTTTGAAGTGGTTAGGATTGGCAGTAATATCTGCAACAGAGACCAATACTTTGCCCTTCTTCAATTTGATCAACCCGGCATTTTTCAAAACAAAAAGTGCTCTCGATTCATTGGTGGGATTGCTGGGGACCACAATTGTTGCTCCTTCAGGTAGTGCATTTAGGCTATGATATTTTTTGGAATATAAGCGAATAGGTGAGATATAGGTTTTACCGATTGCAGTAATTCCGCCATGGTTGGCTTTGTTCCAGGCGTTGAGGAAAGCATAGTGCTGGAAGGCATTCAGATCAACGTCACCGGATTTAAGTGCCTTGTCAGGTTGGTCATAACCATCAAAACTTTTAGTGGTTAAAATAATCCCATATTTCTGTTTGACGGTTTGAGCAACGCTTTTCCAGATTGCAATGTCACCTTTGCTGGCACCAACGATTCCTACGCTAACTTTGGTTTGACCGTTGCTTTTTGGCGTCCAAAAGAAGCTGAAGTAACCAGCTACGATAATCAATAAGCTAACAATGGTGCCAATAATAATATTCCGCTGTCTTCTTTTTCTCATTTTTCTTTCTCTCATATGCAAAAAAAGCACCCATCCTCAAAGGACGAGTGCTTCGTGTTACCACCTTTATTTGCCAGCTATTTACATAACTGACCTCAATAGCTATCTAACAATAGCTTGCATTGTTAACGAGAGCAACCCCGATACTAGCTAAATATCACTAGTATAATCATTCTGAATCCATCTTCATTAAGTAGTTTCTTTTACTTCTCACCAACCAGTAATTCTCTGTAAGAAAGCTAGCTATAATTACTCTATTCATCAAGATTTTTTAATTATTGCTATTAATTTATCATCTCGTTTTAATTTTGTCAAATAAATTTTTTTACTTGTAAGTGTCAATATTTTTGC
>NZ_PCYU01000015.1:0-698 GCF_002553775.1 Lactobacillus sp. UMNPBX16 | reverse complement strand
AAAACACATACAGAAAGAAGAACTCCTTCATGAATGATTTTACCAAAGATTTTGCTCAAGCTCTATTCAATCCAGACAAAATAAATGATTTATTGCGCAAAGAGCTACAACAGGCTGTTAATAACTTGTTAGAAGCTGAATTGACTGCCTTTCTGGGCTATGATCCCTATGCCAGAAATGGCTGGAATACTGGCAACTCTAGAAATGGTGCTTATTTCCGCAAAGTTGATACGCAATTTGGCCCAATTGAAGTGCAAGTGCCTCGGGATCGCAACGGTCAATTTCATCAGCACACGCTGCCTGACTACAAGCAGCACTCGGATATCTTGGAAAGCATGATTATCAAGCTTTACTCCAAGGGCGTGACCACCAGGGAAATAGCCGATCTAATTGAAAAGATGTATGGCAGCCATTACAGTCCAGCTCAGGTATCAAATATTTCCAAGCAGATGATTCCAAAGGTTGAGGCTTACCACAAACGCAAGCTAAGCGACAAGTTTTTCTGCGTCTATTTGGATGCGACATACCTTCCTTTGCGCCGAGAAACATTTGAGCGTGAAGCAGTCTATATTGCCATTGGCATCAAGCCTAATGGGCACAAGGAGGTCATTGACTACTGCATTGCGCCTAGCGAGAACATTGAAGTCTGGACAGATATGCTTCAAAACATGAAATCCCGAGGCTTAAAGCAAGTTGAG